>CAZEXE010000056.1:0-8339 GCA_964516645.1 uncultured Candidatus Poseidoniales archaeon | reverse complement strand
ATGAAAACGGTGAAGCGGGAGCATTAACCCAAGAGGAATTGGATAATTATGCCAACGAATTAGGGCTATCAGATGAAGATTTGAAAATGATCAATTTAGATGATTGTAGATAGTTCAATTTTCTAACGGAATCTATTTTTCCGGTTTAAATCGTAGGAATCTGTGCGCTTGTAATTTGTATCCAAGAGTTGTGATTGTCGCTCTTCGATTGCGGCTTGTGCTAGTATGTCTGGTTCAAAATAGCGACCTCGGCCATGCTTATCATCAGCGATTCTCTGTTGCTTTTCGACCTCTTTCTGCAACTCGGCTTCTTCCTTACGGGCAGCCTTTTCTTTGACCATACGACGCTGGATCATCACCGAATTCAGGAATAATGCTAGACCAACGAGTTGGATGCTCGGGTCCATTATGCTAATCTCAGAAGGTATCTCTCCGTTCATCACAAAATAGCCGTATATCGTCAACAAAGAACCAAGAGCTGCTGAGCCAAACAGGTAGAGGTTCTTGCGCATGTATCGATTAATCAACCAAGAAACACCCACGAGGATACCACCGATTAATTCAGTGCCTACATCATAGCCATTAGCCTCAACCATTGAGACTATCCATAGCATCACATGCAAGGAAATGTATGCGGTTAGCGCAAATGACATCAGGCCAATTACCATGAACATCAGAACGCCACAGCCAATGGTTGCTGCTAGTGTGAAATCGCCTTCTGATAATGAGGTGAAACCACCTATGCTTTCATAGAGAAAGGTACTGGCCAATTGCCCGATTGCGCATCCGGTAAGAAAAGATAGAATCTTGATTTTGGTAGCACCCTTGAACATCAAAAAGACGCCAACACAGAGCAAGATTGTCCCAAATGTAGGACCTGCCCAGGTGTCGAAACGATTCCAAAATTCACCGCTGACGTCCATCTTTTCTCCACTTACCCTACTACTACATCACATCATCCAGAAACTCAATCCTAGAATCGTGTAACATGCAAGAAGCATGGCGCCTTCAAACCAGTTAGTTGAACCATCCCTCAGAATTGAATTTGCAACCAAGACAGATAGGAATGTTGCTGCAGTCTCCAGAGGTCCGAACTCTAGTGACAAGTCTACTCCCATTACCCAGGCGAAAATAACCATCAATGGTGCTACGAATACTGCGATTTGAACGCTTGAACCGATTGCTATTGCTAAGGACAAATCCATCTTGTCTTTGCCAGCAACAATCACTGCAGTAAAGTGCTCAGCAGCGTTTCCAAAGAACGGTAGTAAGATGACACCAATGAATAGTGTTGGCATCTTTAATTCGGTTGCTGCAGAATCGATAGAATGGACTAGAATTTCAGCCATCCATCCCACCAAGATAGTTGCAAGAATCAATAGAGTCCAAGCATCCTTGTTGGTCATTGTTGGTTCTTCATGGTGGTCAGATTCTTCTGCATCGAAGATGTATGCGTGCGTCTTTAATTGGAATAATAATGCAAGTCCGTACATTACTAGTAAGACAATTGCTGCATAGCGAGATAATTTTACGATACTGTCAAACCCCCCACCGCCGATATCTACGGCAGCAGGAATCATCATTGCAAGAACCGCAATTAGCAATAGAGAACCATTCATACTCAATGCTTCTTGATTGAATGTCTGCTTTTGGTGGTTAATTCCTCCCCACAATAATGCTAAGCCCATTACAAGTAACAGGTTTCCAAGAATACTGCCTACTAAGCTTGCTTGGACGACTATAATCATCGTCTCTGCTTGATCTGCGTGAGTTGCAGCAGTGTAAATCGCAAGGCCTGCGATGATGATTTCAACCGCATTGCCAAATGTTGCATTCAATAATCCTCCAAGAGACTCGCTTGTGCGTAAAGCAATCTCTTCAGTAGCATGACCCATCAGCAATGCGAGTGGCATGATTGCGATCATTGAGAATATGAAACTCATTCCAGTGTCATTAGCAATCATTGAGAAATATACGGTGATTGGAACTGCAAGGAGAAGCAAATTCAACTTATTCTCGGTCGGGCTAAAGGCTTGTAACACCCCTATTTTGGGACTGGCGGTCTCAGCGATGAGAATCAACTCCTCTTTCTCTTAGGTGATTTTTTACGACTAGCTGAGCGACGCTTTGGTTTCTTACGAGGTGATTTGCCCTCTTCCCAATCGACATCTTCCTTTTCACCATCGTCATCATCGTCAGATTTCTTCTTTCGACGCCTCTTTTGTTGTACTACATTAACTGCGAACGGATCATCATCTTCATCATCCTCAGGTGCTGCAGAAATAGTTTGAGATGCTGGCGCGCTACCGGTAATCTCACCCATATCAGGTTCGGCCGATGTTCCGATGAACTCATTCATCCAATCGTCTCCAACATCATCGTCGTCATCCTTCTTTCTCTTAGGGCCCGACATCGCTGATGATATCACAAAGAGTGAAACAATTACTGCCAAGAATGAGACGCCTGCAGTTACCCACGCAATCATGTATGGAGGGTCTGTTGCATTCAATTCTGGATAAATTGTCTCAGGATTCTCAGGAACCGGGTCTGAGTGCTCACAAATCGTCGCTCCATCAGAGAGTCTATGGCGACACCAATCGGTTACGAATTGAACCTTGCTAGTACGTTCATTTCCTGCCGAATCGAATGCTTTGACCGACACTTCATGTACACCTGGTAGGAAATTTCCTGAACTAAATACCATTTCAATAGACCAATCTCCATCCTCATTAATGGTGATTCCGCTAACATTTCTCCATGGTTCGGTAACCGAAGACGATGTACCATAATTCTGCACAAATCGCATCTGCATAGAGACTATGCCAACATCATCAGTAGCTCCTGCTACAATCTTGATTGCGTTTCCATACAGGTACTTCGCACCGTCGTTCGCTGAGGTCGGTGAGAATATTGTTACTTCGGGTGATTTTGCATCGATTGAAAATTCTGAAATTTCTCTGTCAACCGAATTCAAAACTAAATCGGTTAAATTGATTGTAATCATCATTTCTCCAGCAACAGTGGTGGAAGAGATCGAGAATGTCTGGAAGTATTCAGGTCCTTTGTTTGGATTGTTAGAATTCTGTGAAAGTAGAATCATTGCTTGCTCGCCGCCTCCGGTAAGTGAACCACCAGTAGAGGTGGTAATATTCACAATTGGGAATTCATCCAAGGTTTCTGATACCTCAATTCTCAATGTGTATTCTCCTCGAACAAGAGAATCATCTGCCAGAGGGACTCCGTTTTCATCTGCAATGTAATATGAGATGGTTGGCGCCTGTGTATCTTCGGTCACCATCAATGTATTTCCACCAATTCCCGGAAGGATTGTCGGATTGATATTTCCAAATGAGTCTGCTACAATAACAGCATACCAAACGTCTCTCTGAGAATCTTGAGGCACTGGAATTTGTCTGATTATTGTGGCGAAACTATTCTCAGCAATAGGCCCTTCATAGAATTCCCATCCTGGGTCTGTGTAATTTGAAATTGCGAATTCAGAATCACCGAAAGGATCACCAAAGTGACGATATAGATAGTAACTCTCTCCAGTCTCTTGTACAGAATTAACCCATTCCAAGTCTACTACTTTCAATTCTCCAAGCATCATCAGGTTACTAATTCTAGCCTCAGATGGTGCTTCTGTATCCTCGATTACGGGCCCATCCCAATTCTGAACCAATTCAGTATACATCATCGTTCCATTACATCCAGGACAATTGTACAATGCTTCACTGGTTACGAAATAATGAGTATTTGTTGCTTGAACTCCAGATTCTAGATGTACATCAAATTGCTCAACTCCATCTGAAACACTTCCCATCCAAATTAGAGATGCATTAGCAACGAATTCAGGGCCTTGAACTCTCCATCCGCCTCTCCAAATGTGATAACGCTCGCCTTCTACACCTGCTTGATCAGTCCAAGTAACTCTTGTAGTACTATTACCAATGAATGTAGCCTGTACATTGGTCGGCTCTTTAATCCAGTTCTCATCGGCGTCTTCATCCACAATAGCACAAGAAGATGGAGAAATATCAGAATTATATGCACCATATTGGTCAACAACTATCACACAATATATGAAATCCCCATAGGTGTTGTATGGTACATTGTAATGAAATTCAAATGCTCCATCATCATCAGTATCTGCATCCTCTGAAATCGTTGCTATCAATTGCGCATACGGGTCATTTGTCGAGTTGAAATATTCGCCGTGACGATAGATTTTGTAAACTTCGTTTTCCTCAGAAAAGAGTCCATCCCAAACGATTGTTGTGTATCCTGTACCATTTTCAAATGGCGTGAAAATCGCATCAACAGTGTCTACATCATCTGGAGGAGTATTATCTTCTAAAAGTGCATTTGACATCGCATTGTTAGACAAGAATCTCGTATCTTCATAATCTGATCCATCTTCTGTCCAATTTGGTAAGAGATAGGTTACCGAATAGTAGACTTCACGGTTGGTCATTGGAGGGACATCCAAAACATACTGAGTTGTTGTCGATGAAAGGGTTGCAACTTTTGTTACACCAGCTGCTCCGGGTTCAAGTAATGTCTCACCGTTTGAACGCTGAACCTTGAAGTCTGTTTGCCAGATGTTGATTTGTAATGCATCCGCACCAGTTTCAGGAAGTACTGGGTTAATCGAATTGTAATTTATCCACTGAATGGAAGTTTGACTAGTTCCTGGATTGAAACTCGCTTGGATATTGTATGGCGAACGAATTGGGGTTGTAATTTCAACAACTGGGTCATACAATGAACTCGCATTGAAATCGAGAGGGGTTGAAATGTTTCCATCACCAAGTTCTGTGGTTATCGCATAGAAGAATGTGCCATTGGTTCCAGCACCAACCTGATAGGTTGCAGTATGGCCTGGATGAGGATTTCCACCTTGTCCTCTACAACTTAGTTCGCTTCCTCCTAAGGCTGCTTTATCACAAGCAACAACGGAGTGCCATGGATTTAGGGTATCGATATTACTGGGAGTAATTGGTACAGTGTGGCGATAAACATGGTATGTTGCAGTCCACAATTCTCCAAACAATTCTGGCTGACCACCAGTTTGGTCGATATTGCGCCAAGTGATAGTTGTCGTCTCACTCACATTATCGAATTCTGCAGTGATATCTTGCGCCTGTAATTCTTCAGGTATTCCAACATCTGCACTAACACTAGGCACCATTGGAAGAGAAGAAAAGAGTAAAATGGATAGGACAAAAAGGGTCGTCCTGCGATTCCCACCGTTCAGCATTTCGCCAGCCATCACTGGGCCGCTTTCCGTGATTCCGTTATGAGGATACCGCCGTAGGCGGTGAAAACTACGCCTAGTTTGGGCAAATTGAGTGTTTTCACAAACAATTTTTTCATTCATCAATATCTTCATTGCCTTTTGAGGTTGATAGAGGCTTGGATTTATCGAGTGCTTGTAATTCTGCTCGAGCGTTGAAAAATCTCACAACGAATGTGTAAACTCCACCGAATCCTGAGATTGCAATTATTGCTGAAATCGGATTTAATTCAATGTCGTTCCAAACGCCCCAAGCATCGCTTCCCAAATAGGCCATAATCGCTGCACCAATCAGCGCAATTAAGGTCAAAACCATACGGTCTGCTCTACTAAATCCGCCATAATTTCTGCTACCTGCAACCGCCTGTGCCTGAGTGCCCAAATATGATCCAAACATGGTTAACATCGCAGCTATCCATGCTAACTCGATATGACCAAACCAAACCAAGTTGTAACCTAGTGCCAGAATCCAGACGACATCAAGAACTCTATCCAATGTATGGTCTAGATAATCTCCCCAACGCGTGACTTGGCCGGTGGCTCGGGCCAAATTACCATCTAAGCCATCCAATGCCATTGCTGAAGTCATCAAAAATGCGGCTCCAAGAAACATTATCGCTCCCTCTTGACCTGTGCCAGCATTCATCATCAACCATGCTGCTGCAAGCCCGGTCGGCAAAGTTAACCAGGTAAGAGTTGCGGGGTTAACTCCCTCTAGTTTTGAAACTAAAGGCTCGCTCAATTTTTTGAATAAATTGCGGCCTTTCTCAAGTGCCATACTACGTGTCGAGCGCTCTACACCTTTGGGTCTTATGGTAATGAAAGCCAATCAATCGCCATATTGGGAGTTGTATGTGGTGGGCAACCATTCTCAATCCAAGTCCTTACTTCTTCTCTACCTTCGAAAATCGGCCTCGAATCCCCAATCAATTCATTCCAAGGGCCTCCAAGCATTTCTACTTCGACATTTTCTTGGATTTTTTCTTGTGGATAGCCTCTTGCTTCAAGCCGTGCTCTCAATTCTTCAGGATGGCAGCGAATTACAATTAAAGCGTCTACTGGAAGATGGTGCGCAAGATGTCCATCGACCAGAGTTAATTCGCTAGGATTCTGCCACAAATCGGCTAATTTTTCGACATCGATTTCAGCCGCTCCATCCGATTCTACTTCGCCTAAGCACCCATTTTTCTGAGCATAATCTCGCAAGGATATTACTGGCAGCCCTAGACTCTCACACAAGGTCGTTTTACCACAACCAGGAGTTCCAACAACTCCAATTGAACGCAAGGGTTCTACTCCCATTGCTTATGCTAAGGTTGCCAAGTGTTAAACCTCATGCCTCAATAACCCGAATGAAATTCATGTTTGGCGCCGCTAATCCAGAACAGGCAATCAGCCAACTTGAAGCATATCATCGAGAAGGCCGTAGTGAAAGAGCCGAAGTTATGGCTTCGGCTTTGGTTGACCAGTTAATGGCGCAAAAAGATCGTGATGAAAATGCACAAGGGATTCTAGTCAAAGGTTTGAGGATTCTCGCTGCAGTATTGAATAGTCGTGAAAAGTACAAGCGTGCACGTATTACAATCGGCCTGTTACATAAACATCGAAACAAACACGGCAAAGCGGTTGGACACGATTTGGTCACTGCCGCTGCGGATTATCATCTTGCAGGTTTTATTCACGCAAATGCGGGAAAAAAGGGTGCAGCAAAAAGGGCATTTGCAAAATGCGAAAAGTTGCAGCCAGGGCACCTTGCCGCTGCGCTAGATGCTGCTGAACAATGCGGTTATTCAAAACGATTAGCGAAATTGTACCCCCTAGCCGGACCTGTGATCAACAAAAACGGCACCTATGTGCTAGAAATCGAAGGCAGGCCTGCCGCAGATGCCCGTAGAATAGGCGCGGTATTAGGCGGAGATATCCAAGCAGATATCGAGAGACAAATTGCCGCAATTATGGCCGGAGAACAAGCTGCAAATGCAAGATTACAAGCAGCGGTTGATTCACTGGTTCCTACCCACGATTACCACACATACAGTACGAACTAGACGCGTAAATGGTAGCGGGAGATGGATTTGAACCATCGATCTACGGGTTATGAGCCCGTCGGTCGAACCATGCTAACCTATCCCGCTAGCAAGCCATCGGCCACTGTCTCCGTTCTTGAACCCACCGACACAAAATTCCGTCCGTAGGACGGGGGGTTTTTGGATAAGGACTTGTTAGGGTGTAGTGATGAAGGCGAATTTCGGTCTCTTTGCGGTGACTCTTGCGCTTCTGTGCGCAGGCCTTTCTGGCTGCTTTGGTGGTGACGAAGGTGGCTCTGATGACTACTCGGGCCCAGTTGATCTAATTGTGTTCTATGACTCTACTTCTGGCATGATTGAAACTTCAGAAAATAATGGACAACAAGGTCCAACTACTGGCGTTGAACTTTCATTTGATTTTGCAGATACCACTTCTGAAGATGGAGCAATAACAAAAATCATGCTTGACCCGGATGATGGTTCTGAACCTGTAGAAGGCGACCC
This sequence comes from uncultured Candidatus Poseidoniales archaeon, assembly GCA_964516645.1. Classification (GTDB taxonomy): domain Archaea; phylum Thermoplasmatota; class Poseidoniia; order Poseidoniales; family Poseidoniaceae; genus MGIIa-K1. Next base: position 512 of record CAZEXE010000056.1, on the reverse strand, counting down.
TTCCGATAATGCTGTAATATCCTACACATGGATGACCCATGGTGTATTCGAAGTTACTCTAACAGCCGAGGACGAAGAAGGTAATTCTCACAGTATCGAAGTTATAGTAAAGGTCGACATGCATATAGTCTGGTCTGAATCAAATACTGATTCGGCTTCTATGTCCTTCGATGCAACCTCTGATTGCTCAGATGGAATCCCAAGCCCTGATAGAATAACAATTTCATCCACAGTAGAGCATCAAGGAGGAATCTTCGGCGGAGGTAGTGCAGAAGTGTCATGGTCTTTGAAAAATCCATCATCTGAAGAAATTAGTAGTAACTCAGGTACAATTTCTAACGGTGAAGAAACATGGGATTACACCACCAGAGATATTGTTGATGGATTATGGGCATTAGATGTCGAAGTAACAAATGGTGACGATGTGAATGTTGAGAATGATGTAACCATTGCTTACGCAGAAGGCGCTGAAGACCCAATAAACCCTCGTACAGAGTGAAAGTAAAGTGAAA
>CAZEXE010000055.1:1735-11177 GCA_964516645.1 uncultured Candidatus Poseidoniales archaeon | reverse complement strand
CGTGTTGCTCCGGGTACAGATTATTCGTCCGCAACAGAAGCTGTCGAACAAATCATCGCCACTTTACGCAGAGAATTGATAGACTAAGTATTTGCAATCTCGGCCTCAAATTTCTGGCCCAACCAGGTGACTAATCCTAACAATACTGCGGTTGCCAATAACATTACTAGGAGCATTAGAGATGTTGCTCCTGCTAACATTAACACCCCAGCAATTATCCACGCTAAGATCAAATCTATCGCTCCAATTACTCTCCAGCCTCGTCGCAAAGTTACTACTCCAATCAGCCAAGATGTTACTGATACTGCAAGCACGAGAACCATCATCAAAACTGTAGTGTGTTCATAATGGCCAAAGGCTCCAGAAGGAATCAATAGTTGTCCAACCCATAAACCTGAAGAAATCCAAACTTGGTTCTTGTTCAAAACACAGATGGTGGCCGAAATCAAGCCGCCAAGGCCAAGCACTATCATGAAAATCGCAGTGGTACCTTCAAGGATCCCAACCCATTCTCCCAATGCATCCCAACTTATCGGCAGGAATAATGCTAGGCCCACAGGTACTGCAGGTTGTATCCATTTCAACGCGTTCTTCATTGCGAAGATGGCGGCTAAAATTCCTGCAATTCCAAATGAGATTGCGATTGCCATAACCGCCCAAATAATCCTGCCAATAGCGCCTCTATGGTCGCCTAAACCGCGTTTAATTCTCTCGGATTCAACCCACTCGAAGAGTAAGACTGCTACAACTAAGAATACCTCGAGTGAAATTACCGGAACCACCCAAGACAATTCATCACTGTAGGTTGGAATGAGTTGTATTCTATCTACGCCCATCAACGATGTCAACAATCTAGACACTAACAATAAGAGAACTATTCCTTCTAATGCCGATGGTATTCTAAGTCCCAAGTCCTTTCTTCCCAACAAAGAAATAGATGCAAGAATGATTAGGGCGCCCAAGAGAACCAGAATTTCCCATTGATGTTCCAATGCAACATTTGCATCCCCTAATCGGCCTGAGATTTGTATCAAAGTTAAACCGCACATGGTAATAGCAACTGGCGATTCTATTCCCATGACATCTGGAAGTTGTAGGTTAACTTGGTCCGCTCTCCATCGGGCTATGCCAATGAATAACACCGAAATGAATGACGCTATTGCGATTGCAGGAAGTGAGTTACCACTCGTCCATGCAAAGTAAATTCCAATGAATATTGTTACAGCAATAAATGTGATTACAATCGTCGGTTTGTGATGAATGTCGCCTACGATTAAATCATAATCACCTGAAGATGCTCTGCGGCGAGAGCGCTTTTTCTGAAGTTCAGATAACTGAATCAATTCCGCATCCACCATCTTGATTTGAGAATCATCAGATTCGCTTTCGGCCTGAGTTTTCAGTTCTTGACGTGCTAAGTATTTCTCTAACCTTTCTTCTCTTTGCGATACTTGTCGCAAGCGCGTTCTTATCTCTCCTTGCGCTGCAAGCCAAGCTCCTGTTACAATGAAACTGAGGCCAGCAAGGTATAGCGACATGTCATCCTCTAGACTTATTGATGCAAGACCGACTGTGACTAATACTGCAATACTAGCAATAGCCGACGGAAGTAATCTTTCAAGAGTTGAAGCACGGGGGAGATATAATCCCATCACGGTAGCAATCGCAGCAAAACTTGCTAAGCGTAGATTGGTAATGTCGTTCGGGAATTTTTCACTATAGGACAAGGTAGAGTCCAATGGTTCATTCAATCCAATAATCATCAGCATTATTGCAATGAATCCTAAAGCAATCGTAATCAAATTACCAGGCATCAATGCTTGATGAGAAATTTTTTCTCCTTCCATCAACCGTTTAGCATTAATTTCTGACCAACTAATAATCAACACTGAAGAGATTCCAAACAAAGCAATCCAAAATGCTCCAAAACCAAATCTCCATTGAAAAATCAAAGCAGTAATTGCCCAAGATACGAGAATTGTTCTTGGTGTTCCTTGATGTCTATCCATCCTCATCGCAACTGAGTGGTAAATCAATAATAACCCCATTACACAAACCATTCCGTATGCAGGAATAACATCAGGATTGGTGATGAATAACATAGAACATAGGATTGTAATGAAACTGATATTCCACAGCCTCATCATGCCGCTGTCTCGCATTCTAGCACTCAATTCGGACATGCCGAATAAGCGGCCTGCTAGATTTACTCCGCTTTCACCAAGTTTGAAATTCAGAGGGATTTGTATCAATATTAGAAGAACTAAGTATGCAGACAAATCGAATTCAGAATAATTCATAGGAAGAATATCGACTGAGATTAATCGTCCTTCCAAATTGCTTGCAAAGAATATCAACCAAACCCATGGTGCAAGAGTTGCAGTTCCTGCAAGAGAGGGTGAATCTCTCTGAATTGCTAAAAATGCTAAGCCAATCCAAACGATTGCTTGACAAGCAAGTAAAGCCCTAGCCATGCTTTCTTGGTCTGCCGGAATAAGTATTGTGAATAAAATTACAATGATAATCGAACCAATCCACAATACATGATCGGATACTGCGTGTTGATGATTCAATATCGCAAATGTCGTGATCGCTGCACTAAACACAGCATAAACTGACCAAGGTTCCAAGAATGGGGGGTCGATAATTCCTCTAACCATCAATATCAGAATTGCTAATAAAATCGGTGAAGGCCACAAAGCATAGCGTTGAAGTTTTTGCCAATTCTCGCCCCGAACAACCAGATAGGATGGCGCAAATGCTGATAAAAGTAGAATCAATTGAGCAAGTGCATAACCTGTTTCAAGACGGTTTGAAGCGATTGCAAGTAAAGCCCCAATCATTCCCAATCCAACAGACACAGACCAAAGTCCGGGCTTACCAAGGCCCATCGCTTTGAATGCTGAAGAAAACCAATTCTCTGCCTTAGCAAATTTAGTTGCCATGACGGCATTTATTCCGGTAACTCCAAACATCAATAAGAACAGTAATAATTCATCCTCAAAGGGTTTTATTTCAACTCCGAAAATAACCCAATAATTACTGATTGCATGCAAACCAATCCAAAGATAAGATACTGCGATTCCTAAAGATGCCAAATTGCCAGATGTTCTGAAGTATGCTAGACTATGGAATAACAAGGTACCAAGGCCAATCATCAAAGCTACTCCTTCTTCGCCATAAGGTCCACCTGCTGCAGAACCTATTGCCAACAATACAAGGGTTGCTTGGGTTGCGATTGCATCTTCATCATGGTGATGTGCAATGACTATGTTTAGAGCAACCAGTCCTAATAGAGAAGCCCCCAATTCGGTTTGACCTATCCAATCCCAAGTATACATAGAAATGGCCAGTCCATACATCAACTTCATCGAAATAATTACCCAAGTGATGCCGAGAAGATGCATGCTTTTTCGCGGTATCCAAATCTCCCCTAACCACATACCAAAGCCAGCCATCAACAGTAGACCTACTGCAGAAAATGTATGGCTAAATATCGGAGAAGTCCCAACAATTGTACCTATTGCAGACCAGACCACAATCATGGAGATCATTAAGCCATAATGCAACCTCTTTTCGCCCTCCATGGCGTATTCGGTTACGCTATCAATCTCAGGAGCTGTTTCTACCGTTCCATCTCGCTTAATACGACTGGGCGCGTCGCCTCGTGAGAAAATCTCAGCGACTTCACCAACTGCAACATCGACTTCCTTTTCCTCAATCTCAGAAGGTTCGTCGATTGCATCCTCAAATTCATCTGATTTGATTAAAAAATTGTCAAGATTTACTCCGGAATCTTTCTCAAAATTTCTTTTGGAGAGGATTTCGTCTTCGGTTTCCTTCTCCATATGGCCTGCAACCTTGGATAATGGATTTCAATATCTCCCCTCGAAGAGTAGATTTGTAGAGTATTGGCGCGATTTATCTCATCTGCGAACCGCAAGGGACAAAGAGGGTCCGCGGGTCGACGGATGCATGGCGGGTGTAGTGGGCGTCCCTTCGGGCGACCTATCTGAGAGCGGAATAGTCACTGGCGCCACGATTCATTGGAATCTTGATAACATCTCTTTAATCGATTTAGCAGTTGAAAGAGGAGAAGGTTTCTTGACCAACGATGACGCCTTAGTCACAGAAACTGGAGAGCGAACTGGACGTTCTCCAAATGACAAATTCATCGTTAATGAGTCTACCACTAACCAAGACGTTCATTGGGGGAATGTCAACATTTCTACAGACAAAGAAGTGTTTGACAGATTGAAGTCTCAAGTCATCGATTATCTTTCGCAAAGAGATTCGCTTTTCGTGCAAGATTTGTATTGTGGAACAGAAGAAAGTGAAGCACTTTCAATTCGAGTGATTAACCAGAATGCTTGGCATAATGCATTTGCACGCAATATGTTTGTGCGCCCTACGATTGAACAATTAGAATCCCATACTCCACAATTTACTGTGTATCATGCGCCTCATTTCGAGGCAGATGATGATGCTTTGAATTCTCAATGCTTCGTTATTGTCAATTACGCGGCTGGCGAGGTAATCATCGGTGGAACAAGATATGCTGGGGAAATTAAGAAGTCGATTTTCAGCGTGATGAATTTGATTCTTCCAAAGAAGGGTATCCTTCCTATGCACTGTTCTGCAAACACGAATGGCGAAAACACTGCAATTTTCTTCGGATTGTCTGGAACTGGGAAAACTACTCTTTCTGCAGACCCGAAGCGCGCTTTAATCGGTGATGATGAGCATGGATGGGGAGCAAATGGTGTTTTCAACTTCGAAGGTGGTTGTTATGCAAAACTAATCAATCTCTCACAAGAAGATGAGCCAGAGATTTTTGGAACAACAAGACAAAAAGGAACGGTTCTAGAAAATATCGTTGTGGATCCCAACGGAGTTCCAGACTTCTTTGATACAAGTAAAACAGAAAATACACGAGGTTCTTACCCGATTGAAGCGATTGAAAATCGAACAATGGACGGTAAAGGTGGGCATCCACAAAATGTAATTTTCCTCACCTGTGATGCGTTTGGAGTCCTCCCTCCGATTAGTAGACTAACGCCTTCACAAGCGGCTTACCACTTTATTTCGGGATACACTGCAAAGGTTGCTGGAACGGAAATAGGCGTTACTGAGCCGCAAGCTACTTTCTCTGCGTGCTTTGGCGAGCCGTTCATGCCAATGCATCCTGGCGTCTATGCTGATTTACTATCCAGCAAAATGGCTGAACATGGTTCAACTGCTTGGCTAATCAATACTGGTTGGTCTGGAGGCGCATACGGAGTAGGAAGACGGATGAAGATCAAATATACTCGTGCAATGCTAAATGCTGCATTAGATGGTGAGTTAGATGGTGTCGAATTTGCCATGGATGAAAGATTTGGTTTCGAAGTACCGAAAACTTGCCCTGGAGTTCCTTCTGAAGTTTTGATTCCAAGGCAAACTTGGGAAAATGGTGATGCATACGATGCCACGGCTGACAAATTGGCTTCAATGTTCAACGAGAACTTTGAAAGATACGCTGCAGGTGTTTCTGATGATGTCAATTCTGCGGCACCGAATATTGCAAAAATTGCATAATAATCGCTAAAATTGCATCAAACGGTATAATCCGTACTTTCATAGCAGACTAATTGTAGGGTAATTTGTTGAGGGCCATGCGTACACGTACAATCCTTCTTGCCAGCCTAATGATAATGATGTCCTTTACTCCGCTAATTTCTGCGGATTACGAGAAGGGTTTCGAACAGGGAAAAGAGATTGAGAATTCTCAGATTTTTGACCTCCCTGCTAAAACCATAGATTCTCTTGGACCAAGAATTGACACTGGAGCATCAGGTCGCGCCCCTTGTAGCGCTGTTCAAACCGATGCCGGCTCTGCAGGTGACGCTGGAAACACCAGTTCAACTGCAAGGAGTTTGGGGACTGACCCAACCAATGGCCCTAGCGGAGTGACTGGTTGTGTAGATGCTAACGACCCTGAAGATATGTATAGCGTTACTACAACTTCTGGTAAGGATGTTGATGTTGAACTAGTTGTTCCAGCTGGTGCTGACTTTGATCTTTACATTGTAGACTCAAGCAAGAACCCTTATGCTTATGATTGGTCCGAGTTCAACGATCCACTAGAGAAAGTCTCTACCGGTGCAACTAATCTCTCAGGACAAGCAACCACATTCTACATTTGGATTAATGCATATAGTGGAGATGGAACATACACGTTGCGGGTTTGGACTAACAATACCGTTCCTAAACCTGATATCACCATCACAATGGTTGACATACCGGTAAAGGCACAAGCAGGAGATACTGTTTCTGTCAATTATACTGTAGAAAATTTAGCAAACAACTCCACTGCAACTACTGGAGCATTTGATGTATTCTTTATTCTATCAACAGATACAACTTACGATTTCACAGACCAATTACTTGATGATGTGTCAAAAGAAGCAGACTTGGCTGCTGGCGCATCAAGAAATACTACAATGAGTATTACTCTGCCTGCAAATCTAACAAATGATTCCTACTATTGGTTGGTGTGGGCTGATGGATATGGAAATATTACTGAAAGTAATACATCCAACAACAACATGTGGTCATCGGGTTTAACTGTAGTTGGAAACGACTGTGCTGACTTGATGGGAGGAACACAAAATGATGGTGGCCTAGGCGCAGATGCTGCTGGCGATACTGCAAATGCTACCAACATGGGTAGCAACGTTACTGCCACCTATACTGGCTGTATGGACGGAGGGGATGGCGATGATATATTCGCCTTTGATGTACCTGCGGGATATTTCATTGAGATTGAATTGGATGCTGAAGACCAAAGTTCTGACCTCGACCTCTTCATTCACTATTCCAATGGTTCTGAAGTTGATCGTGGATATACGGCTTCATACCCTGAGACCGCTACTGCAAAATTAACTGATTACGAAGGAGTTGGTGGAACATATTACATCAATGTCTCTCATTATTCTGGAGTTTCAAATTACACTCTAGATGTTTGGACTAACCAAAGTATTCCTGCTCCTGATTACACCATTGACTCTGTTACAAGTGCTGGCAGCGGACAGCCAGGTGACTCATTCGATGTAACCGCGGTTCTAGAGAACCAAGGTACTGTTGACGGTGTTGCAAATGTCGAATTAAATGTGATTCTATCGGTAAACTCGGGTGTTGAATGGTATGACCACGAAATCGGTTCTACTACCACCGCAGGAATCCCTATTGATACAAACACCAGTGTTACAATCACTTCCACTATTCCTTTGGATATTGTTGAAGGAGAATATTACCTATATGTTGTCGCTGACCAAGATGACTTAATCTTGGAAAGAGATGAAACAAATAACCAACTCGCTAGAACTGGGCAATTCTCTATCGGTAATGCAGAAACTTCCTGTGCAACTCAAAACGATGGCGGAATGGGTGGCGATGCCGCCGATAATACTGCTGGGGCATATGACTTAGGAAATTATGCTGAGGCTGAATACCGCGGCTGCATTGACTCTAGTGACACTGGAGATTACTACACAATCACCCTAAGCACTGGTCAAAACCTGAATGTAACTTTAGTCGACCCGCCTGCTGGAGCAGTTAACTTAGCAATTCTTGATGCAAATGGTGCTGAAGTTGATTCTGATTCTGGGCTATTCGCAGATAGTGAAGCTTCGACTTATGAAACTTCATTTGACGGTACTGCTGGAACTTACACAATTATTGTCAACCGCTCTACCTCTTTCTGGGAGAGTGGTGGTGCTGGAACTTACAGACTGCTGATTGGTAATCCTGCTGGCTATGTTGCACCGTTCACTTGTGCTGGCCATTCTGATGCCGGAACAGGAACAGATGCTGGAACAGATATGTCGAATGCAATGGTAATTGGCGCTAACCCTACACTGGTTGGACAAGGTTGTCTTGATGGGTCGGATACTTCAGATTCTTACCAATTCAATCTTGAGGATTACAATAACATCAATGTGATGTTCTCTCCAGATACTGGCTCGCCATTCACTGCCAGCCTGTATGATGAAGATAGCAACATGGTAACAGGCTGGAATGGTACTGAATGGACATCTATGGATGATATGACATACGAAGGTATGGACGGGACTTTCATTCTAGTTATCGATTCTGCTGGAGGAGAAGGTTTCTACAACTTGTCAATTAATTCAATGCCGCCTGCACCTGCTGACTTGGCTGTAAGCAATCTATCATGCGGTGCTGAGATGATTAGCAATGAAGAATTGTTTTACTCGTTCGAAATTCACAACTTGCGAGGACCTGCAATTGGTGATTTCAATTGGACTCTAGAATTGATCGATTCGAGCGGTTCGGTGATGGAAGAAATCGATTCGGCAACCATGAGCACATACTCTACATATGGCCAATTGGTCCTTGAGAGAGCCTCTTCGACATTTGTTGATTCTACTACTGCATCTGGAATTTATGCGTGTCAAGTTATGATTAATATGGACCGTGCTATCGATGAAAATGAACTCATCAACAACGAAATGATGGGAGAGAATTTCACTATTCAGAATGAAGAAGAGTTGTGGGCAAACGATGTTGACCGAGATGGTTACAACACTACCGATACTGGTGACGGCATTGTAGATGATTGTCCCGACAAGTATGGTGAAAGTTGGGGTGACCGCTATGGATGTGCAGACCTTGACGGAGACGGATGGTCTAACCTGAACGACTTTTCTCCATTGGATGAAAGCCAGTGGGTTGACGAAGACGAAGATGGATTTGGCGACAATAGTTCTGGATTCCTTGGAGACCAATGTCCAGGCGTTCCTGGTGTAGAAAATGGTGATGGTGGCGATGGTTGTCCACCTCCGTTCGTAGATACCGATGGTGATGGCATCCAGGATTCAGATGATGACTGTGCCCAAACTCCTACTAATGCAACTGTAGATGAGAACGGTTGTGAAATCGACACCGACGGAGATGGCGTTGTAGACTCAATGGATGACTGTCCTGCTACTGCTGTTGGAGTTACTGTTGATTCTGTTGGTTGTGAAGTGACCGATAACAATGGTGGTGGCTCTGGCAACAATGGCGGCTCTGGTTCAGGAAATAATGGAAGTTCTGGCAACAATGGCGGCTCTGGTTCAGGAGATGATGGAAAGGGCACTGGTGACTCTGCTGAAAGTGGAACCGACTTAGTAATGGTTGGAGGAATTGGCGGTGGAGTACTGATTATTATTCTCTTGACTCTACTGATTATTCGTAAGGGACGTGGTGGCGATGACCTCTCAAAGGCTGATGTGTATGCAAATGCTGCATTCGATCAACCGATGGGTGGATTGGTTGCTGCTGACCCAAGTATCACACCAGAGCAGTTGCAATATGAACAACAGCTTTTGGCACACGGATACACTGCAGAACAAGCAAGAGCATATGCTGACCAGCATTTCCGCCCTTGGCTAAACCA
>CAZEXE010000055.1:0-1635 GCA_964516645.1 uncultured Candidatus Poseidoniales archaeon | reverse complement strand
ATAGCAAGGGTCATCTACGGGCTTCGCTCAGACCGTGCCATGACAGACGTCATAATGCAAACTAGCGCCGGTGATATTCGAATCAGTTTATTCACGGCAGAAGCCCCTGATACAACAGCCAACTTTCTGCGATTAGTGGACGATGGTTTCTATGACGGATTACATTTTCATAGAGTCATTGAGCAATTTATGATTCAGGGAGGGTGTCCTCACTCTAGAGACCCGATGAGCAGAAGAGCCGGAACTGGTGGCCCTGGATGGAAGATTCCTTGTGAGGCTAGTGCGCTTGGTATGGCTCATGACCGCCCCGGGATTTTGTCTATGGCAAACGCTGGAAGAGATACTGGTGGTTCGCAATTTTTCTTGACCACTGTGTCAACTCCTTGGTTAAATGGAAACCACGCAATCTTTGGTATTGTTTCAGAAGGAATGGATATTGTCAAGACGATTGAAGCATGTAGAAAACTCCCCGGAGATCGCCCTGCTCAACCGCAGAGAATCATTTCGGTTTCCCGCGCTTGAGGTGTAATCATGGTCAGACTCGCCATACATGGTGGGGCTGGCGGTGATGGCCCGTGGAAGGGTCCTACGGATTTAGACCCGCAAAGAATTGCGTGTATGCATAAGGTCCTTTCAACAGTTGGCTTGATGCTAGAAAACGGAATTGATGCATTAGAAGCGGTAACTATCGCTGTTGAAATGTTAGAGGATGAACCATTATTCAATGCAGGAATCGGTTCTGTATTGGCTGCAGATGGTAGTGTAACTATGGATGCAAGTATAATGAGAGGCAGTGATGCTGCTGCCGGTTCTGTAGTGAGCGTCACAAAAATTCGCAACCCGATTAGAGCTGCTAGATTGGTGCTCGAGAAAGGTTGGCCGCTGATGTTGAATGGTCTGGCAGCGGATGATTTTGCAATCGGACAAGGTGTTGAAGAAGTACCTCAAGAATGGTTGTCGACTGAATTAAGAAGAGCCCAATGGAAAAAGTGGAAAGATGCAAATTCTAGGCCAGGTTCTACCGATGAAGATGATGAAGCAGTACTTGACCACGATATCGAAGAAATGGGCACGGTTGGCGCTGTTGCTATCGACTCAAAGGGCGTTTTAGCTGCAGCGACCAGTACTGGAGGAATGACTGGGAAGCCAGATGGAAGAATTGGTGATACTCCCATTATTGGCGCGGGTACATGGGCCGACCAGAGAGTTGCCGTTTCTTGCACAGGGGTGGGTGAAGCATTCATTCGAACATGTGCAGCACACGAGGTTGCAACTCGTTTGAGGATGGGTGAGTCCCTGTCAGAGGCTTGTACACATATGCTAGAGATGGTTGAACCTTTAGGGGGACGAGGTGGTGTTATTGCCATTGATGCAGAAGGCAATATCGAGGTTCCTTTCCAAACGATGTTGATGTATCGCGGGATTTGGAATGATGGTGCAATAATGACCGGAATTGGGCCCGACTTATCTTCGCAATGAATTGTATAATTCTAAATCCAATTTATTTACGTCTTCGATATCCAGACTTGGCGAAGGTTGGAATTTCTTTTTCATAAGATAATTGAACAACCGCAACCACCTAAATTTAGCAAACAAAATCATCGCTCTTTTTGAATCTCCAAATGTTGGATGTGT
>CAZEXE010000054.1:0-11184 GCA_964516645.1 uncultured Candidatus Poseidoniales archaeon | reverse complement strand
TTATCCATACTTCTTCGGTAGCAGCCATTCGTTCAACCAAGTTCGAAAATGGAAAAATATTCACCAGTAAAGATTGGTGTGATGATGCATCTGAATCGGTAAATGCTTACGGTTTTGCTAAAGCTGAGGGTGAGCGGTTGATGAGAAAATGGGCAGAAGGAAAGGATATTCGATTAATCACAATTCATCCCTCCATTGTGTTCGGTCCAATCTTGCACAAAAGGCACCTAGAAGGTTCGATGTCTTATCTAAAGCACTTTGTTAAAGGGCCACCGTTTGTTCTTGATGTTCACATTAATTTCGTAGATGTTAGAGATGTTGCAGTCGCTCATGTGAATGCCTTAGAAAGAGGAGAAGAAAAGGAACGGTATATCATTCATAAACAGGGTTTATGGATGAAAGAAATTGGAAAAATTTTGAATTCCTCTTTGCCCAATAAATATGCGACTAGAAAATTACCAAGGCCTCTGGCATACATTCTTGCAATCTTTCATCCCAAATTATCAATTAAGCGTTTGAAGAAAACTTTGGGAACGCACGTAGGGTATGATGTCGAAGATGTGTTTACTATTCTCGATTTGCCGAATTATGATATCGAAGCCACATTGGTTGATTCTGTAAATTCCATCAAGGCGCAAGATTGACACACATCCTCACGTTGCCCCCTGTAATGGCGAGTGATGCATGGGGTGAGCGTTGGTCTAATTCCACCTCTGAAATTGCTCGTAAATACATGGAAGTTGCATCTCGTAAGCAATCACTCGTCTGTCTAGCCGCAGATAGAAACACAATGGAGGGGTTGTTTGATTTGGTTGATTTGGTTGGGCCGTACATCGCCGCTTTGAAGACGCATGTGGACCTTGTGGATGATTGGAATGCTGAGATTTGGGCGGAGTTTTGTAAGGTTGCACAAGCAGCCGATTTACTAATCTTTGAAGATAGGAAATTCGCTGATATTGGAAAAATAAGTAGATCTCAAATGGCAGGAATATACGATATTAGGTCCTGGGCGGATTTGGTCACATCACACTTGATTAGTGGCCCAGATGTTGTTGATGGCCTCCAAGCTGGCTGGGGAGATGTTGGCCGAAAGGGTGGAGTTTTGCTTCTAGCCCAAATGTCTAGTCGTGGAAACTTGTTAGATTCAAACTACACTAACCAAGTGGTGGCAAAGGGTCGCACTCATTCGGGTGTTTTCGGATTCATTGGTAACGGGTCAAAGCCTGATGAATTGAAAGAATTGCGTGCAAAGGTTGGAAATGAAAAGATGATTTGGACGCCTGGTGTTAATCTAGTAACAGGAGATGGTGAAATGGGACAACGATATGGCGACCCAAGAGAAGCCGTTCTTGCAGGGTCTGATTGTATTATTGTTGGAAGCGGTATTCATCGTGCTCAAAGCCCTGCTGAGGCCGCCAAAAAATATGCTTCGGCTTCTTGGAATGCATTAACTGAGAGAGAGTCATGAGTTTTGTTGTTGGCGTATTGGTTGGAATGCCAATTATGGTTGGCATTGGGTGGTTAATCTGGAATGTTTGGAATAACAACCGTTTGTTAGATTCAAAACTTGCAAGCGGAGACATGGAATTGCTATCTTCTACAAGTTACAAAGTCTCTGAAGTGATTCGTGCCCCTGCGGGAAGTAGGGTTGAGGCGGCTGTAACTCAAGTTGTGCCGGTTGATACTTCAGGATATATTCGCCAGACTCTGCCCGATGGCAGAATTGCATTGATTCCGATTGCAGCCGCTCAGCAACCGATTAAATCAGTCCATTCGACCACGCATACCAACCCGCAGCCCCCAGAATTGTGAATATTACTAATACCACAAATAGGCGCTTTTTCTTGCTTGATTTTTTCTTAGGTTGAGTTTGCACCTCTACGGGAAGTGGGTTGATTGGTAGGGGTAAAGGAAGTGGGGCCGGGCCACTGTCTTCTTCAACTTCAACCAATTCCTCAACAGGGTGGATTGTGTCTAAATCCTCTAAGCCTGGGGCTTCGGGTATTGGGCCTAAAACTAAATCCCAAATTGAGTCGATTGAGCCGGCCGTAATCGGTTTTTCAACCCAGCCAATTGCTCCTGCTGAGTGTGTAGCATCCTGTGCTAATTGGGCCTGCCTTTTTGGTGCCGAGAATAATATTCTGCAATCTTTGCCGTGTTCCCTCATTTCTAATGCAGCCAAATGTCCGTCCATAGAGGGTATATCTAGTGCAAGGACAACGAGTTCTGGATCCAATCGAATGTATTCATCTACCGCCTTGTCGCCATCATCACAAGTGATGACATTGAATTCTCTTTGGCGGAAGATTGTAGTTAGTCTATGCAACGACATTTGGTTGTTGTCAACAAGAAGTACGGTTGGTGCTTCTTCGTCTTCGACATCGGTGACTCGAACCATGGCTAACATGTATGTGATAGCCTTCATACTCATGAATCAACCGCTTAAAATCTAATAAAGAAGTCATTCTTCTTCGTCTGCAATGATTTCCGATGGTGCGTCTTTTGGATTTGTAAAGGTTTCACGAACCGCTTCGGTTTCTGCTACTTGGTCTTCCAGTGCCCTCTGTCTTGCTGGCGCTTTAACGAATTGGAGTTGTAATTCAGAAATGATTCCATTTAGCATTGTACCTTCTTTTGGAGTGAGGTTGCCTTCCATTTTTGTTTTCAGCATAGATAATGTGTCGATTGCAACTTTGGTCTCGCCCAAATTATAGTGAACTCGTCCCTCGCTGTCCTGTAACATCCCCATATGCATCATTGCACTTCTTTGCAACATGTGAACAAGTTGGAATAAATGTGCGCTGTCTTCATCATCAAAGAATTCCTTCGTCAAAATTTCACCTCATTCAAATAATTGTTGTAACAACCAATCTGGATCAAATTGCATCAAGTCATCATATTCTTGGCCTACTCCACATAACACGATTGGTTGTCCGGTTGCATGGGCAATTGAAAGTCCGGCACCGCCCTTGGCATCGGTATCTAATTTAGTTAATACCGCCCCATCGAATTTCAACAATTCCTGGAAGTTGCGTGCCTGATCAACAGCATCGTTTCCTGCCAATGCGTCACCAACAAATAGCGTAAGATGAGGGTTTGCAACGCGACGGACTTTCTCTAATTCTGCCATTAAATTTGATTTGTTTTGCATCCTGCCGGCGGTATCTACCAATACCACATCGATGTCTTTGGCCCTAGCGGATTCAACCGCGTCTCTAGCAATTGCTGCCGAATCTCCTCCGCGTTGTGAAGATATGCAACGTATATTCAATCGGTCGCAATGTGTTTCCAATTGCTCTATTGCTCCTGCCCTAAATGTGTCTCCAGCAGCTGCAATTACTGATATTCCTCGTTGTTGGAGGTTGTGAGCAACTTTTGCCACTGTTGTTGTTTTTCCAGTACCATTTACTCCGACAAACATGATTACCACGGGTGTGTCTTTCTTGTCGATAAAATTTTGAATCGATGCGTAAAAATCCCAATATCCTGCTTTGAGAATACCTCTTAATGCCCTCTTTAGGCTGGCTTCTAGGACTTTGGATAAGTTGGCCCCTTTCCGCAATCTTTGGCCTATTAATCCCCGTTTTAGTGCATTCATAACTGCGGTTACCGCATCTGATGAAATGTCTGATTCTAACATGATCCATTCAAGCTCTTCCATCAGATTGTTTAGCGCTTCGCTTTCCTTGATTACTCGGCCTCCAGATTCTACTACTCCGCCACCCAAATCAATGGTGATTCCGTCATCCTCAATGGCACCGATGCCCCCGGTTGGTGCGGCTTTTACTTCCACTAGTTGGCGCCCTGTAGTTGTCCTCATCATATGAAGATCAACTTTTGAACCTGCCAATCTATCGACTGTTTTAGCGCCACGTTTCTTCATTTCTTTCACGTGGGCTTTCTTTCTAGCGGCCTCTTTTTTTGCCTCTTTAGCAAGGATTTTCTTTTCCTTTCGAGATAGTTCGGTGGGAAGGGTGTATTCTTCTTCTTCATCCCAATCGTCCCACTCTTCATCACTCTCAGGGAGGGTTAATTCTTCCTCTTCATCTAATTCCTCCCACTCTTCCTCCTCGTCGCCAAAATCTGGTTGGGTTTTGTAAGCAGGGGTGTGTGTTCTTATTCTAGAAAATTCTTCGTGTTGAGAGAGTGCTTCTAGTGCTTCATCGCTACCTTCTGCAGCAGAAAGTTTGTCTGAATCTGCTTCGGATGCAGCCTCTCTGACTTTTTTACGGAATTTATCGAATAGTCCCATAGTAATCACTTAATCATCAAGAGTGAGTTTTCCACCAATTCCTTTTCTTCGACGCCTGCTTGATTTTTCTTCACCGTTTTCTTCTTCGGCTTCTGGTTCTTCTTTTTGCTGCGTCATTTCTTGGGCCGCTTTCTCAAAAGTTATTGCTAATTCTTCGATTCTTTGGGCTAACATTGCTGCTTCTGCTTCGAATTGTGATTTTAATTCTGTTAGGTCTTCTAATCTCTTACTAACCATTTCTTCCGCGCTTTCAGGAGTCCTTTCTCCGAAAACCCCGCTGCCTAAATCTACAATAGTCGTTGCTCCTTTTGGAAGTGGAACCATCACACCGGCTCCCAGTGGAATGTGTCCCTTTGTGCCTTTAGATAATGATTTGAGTGCGCGCCTTGTATCGTCGTGTTCCAATTGAACTGCTTCAATTCTCTCTATCTGTTGATTGATTTCTTCAAGCCGTTGTCGATTTAAATCAACTAGGCGCGCCATTTGTTGAAGTTCGCTAGATTCAATCATGGCACTCACCTAATGGGAGAACCCTCTCTCTCAAGAACCCGCCGATTCTGAGCGTTCATTCTTCTTCTGCTACAGGGGCAATCTTGCCGCCTGCTGCAGCGATTTTTTCTCTGAATGCGTTTAGAACCATTGGCTCACTAGAAGTTCGGGGATCGATTTCTGATACTGAATCGATTATGATTGTACGTCGTTTCGCTTTGTGGCGAGAGCCGATAATAGAATAGCAACGGTGTTCTGCATCGTCTGCAGAAGTAGCTACTAGGTCAAGATTGAACTTCTGTCGCTGGCTACCAAATGGGGCTGTGCCGGATACACGGAAGGCTTGCATGTTCTCGCGGAACTATGAATGTGTCTTAAACGCGCTGGCGCGACGCCTTGGGTCTAAATCTTCAACCGTAGGAGTGGCTTCACACCGTCTATGCGGGGAGCGTTGTTGCTAATTTTTTCATTAGTAATATGTGCAACTGGGCCATTATTAGCGACTGCAAATGTTATGGATGTAGATATTGATTCTCCCTTGTTTTCTTTGGATGGGAGTGGGGTGGTAATCGCTGTTGCTGATACTGGAATTGATATGGATCATTCTTGTTTTAGGAATTCAAGTGGAGAGGTTGGTGCGCCAGGAGATGGCCATCGTAAAATTGTGCATCTGAATGATTCAATAGATGATTGGGATAATCAGGGCCATCAGCAATTTAGACACGGCACCCACATTGCAGGGATTTTGGCTTGTGATCCCCTAGATGGAGACAGTAGTATGCGTTCTTTGTCGAGTGGGGCGCGGTTAGTGGTTCAAGATATTGTAAATTCTAGTGGCTGGGCTCCGCCAGAAGACGTGGTTTCTTTGCTAGAAGAGTCGGCACGATATGGGGCTGTAATCAACTCGTGGTCGTGGGGAGATAATACTGTAAATTATACAGATAGAAGCGAAATGATCGATGAATGGACCGTAGAAAACCCGTGGTCGTTGGTTTTTGTTGCCCCCGGAAATACTGGCAACATGATGCTTGAACCTTCTAATGCATACAATGTAGTCTCTGTTGTTGCAACCGATTCTAATGAAAATGCAAGCCTGTGGTCTGGTAATTCGCATGGCCCAGACATCAATGATAGACGGGGAACACTTGTTTCTGTACCGGGAGTAAATATTGTATCGGCTAAAGCAGATGGAACGTTGACTGGAATGAATAATCAGTCCTATGCGATGACTGGAACCTCGATGGCTGCACCAATGGCGGCTTCGTTTACTGCCTTGCTACAAGAGTTGGTTCAAACCGAATATGGTTTCGTACCTTCAGCGCCTTTGTTACGGGCGATGTTGGCTGCTTCTGCAGAAGGGGTGGTTGGTGGAAATCCAGATCCATTCCAAGGTTATGGTCAGCCAGCTTTGGCTAGTTTCGAGGATGGTTTCTTCATTCATGATTCATATGCGGTTGATGATTGGGGGGCTATCATTCAATCGCGTGGCGGTAATTTATCTGGCTTAATTGCTAATCCGTGGAATGGGAGTGGGGGCGCTGGGCCGTTCCTTTCACAAAATGAATCTTGGAGTCGTATGTTTGATCCGTTGCCTGGAAAAGATGTTGAATTTGTGTTGTCTTACAATGCAAGGCCGCATGGTTACGAAATTGACGATTTGCGCCTTATTGTGAAAACGTCCGATGGCAGATTTGCTATTGATGATGAAATGAGTAATTCTGGATTTAGCCAAATGTATTACGAATCTTTTGTAGACCCTTTGGAAAAAAATTCTACTAATGAAACTACAGTGATGATTCGTTTGCCCTCTTCGCAGTTAGAAGGTGTTGAATGGATTAGTGTTGAAGTTGTTGCAAACAATATTCACAATGGATCGAATGAGGGGATGTTGGGGGTTGAGGGTACCAAACTTGGTTTTGGTCTTGTCGCAACTGGCGTTAAGAATTTGACACAAAATACCGCCCCCGTTATCTCAGTGATTGCGGGGCCGGCGGGTGGAGAAAATTATACTGAAAATTTTTCGATTAGTATGAATATATCTGATGCAGAAGGTGATGGTTTTATTGTTGCCATTCGGCTAAACAATTCTAACTATTCTGTAGAATTAACTGATTGTGCCATTATGCTAAATATTACTGCTAATGTTTCATGCGAGGTTGATATTGCTAAGGATTTGATTCCGCGCCCAATCAATCGTGATGATTGGCGTTTTGAAATTCTAGTTGTGGATGATAATTCATCGATTTGGACCGCGTCAAAAATTTCGAATTATTCAACTAATAATTTCTCGATTTGGTGGGTCTCTCCTCACCTAGAAGAAGACGACGAAAATCCGGCCGTCGACCAAGGTGGTGAAACTGAGCAAAACCGTGCGTTGATTTGGGGTATTGTTGGTGTTGTTGTTGGAGCGGTTGTGGCGGCTGGTGTAATGTTTAGAAGGTTTGAAGAGAGTGTTTTAGATGAAGTTCCTCCGCCATTCAGAGAGGAAGAATGAGTTATCATAGCGCGAGTGAACATTAAGACTGGTAACTACGTGGGCGCGACGTCCGAAGGACGAAGGTGAGAGAAAATGGGAGAAAGACTCTATGTTGGAATTGATTTGGGAACATACCAATCCACCATTGCAAGTAGTGCAGGATCGATGGAAACAATTGAGACAGTTGTAGGCCGTCCAAAAGACCCGGTAGCAAGAAATTTCTTGGGCCGTGATGTCCTATTCGGTAATGATGCTTTGAAGAATAAGTTGGCTTGCAATCTATACCGCCCAATGGCTGCTGGTGTTGCTCAAGATGATGAAGCAAACTTGGCTGCTGCTAAGGCGTTTGTTACTCACCTTATCGAGACTGTTGGACCTGAAGATTATGATGAAGTATTCGGAGTAATTTGTTCGCCTTCACACGTTTCATTCACTGATAAGAGCAATTTGGTTGCTACTCTTCGTGGACAGGTAAATGCAATTATGGTTGTAACTGAGCCATTCGCTACAGCATATGGAATTGGAGAAATTTCTGGCTCTATTTGTGTTGACATCGGTGCTGGAACAACCGATATTGCTCGCCTTTACGGAATCTTCCCAACCGAGGAAGATCAATTGACAATCCAAGAAGCTGGAGACTGGATAGATTTGCAACTAATGGAATTAGTTCAGAAGAAGTACACTGGTGCTCAAGTAACTAAGGACATGGTTCGTAAGTGGAAAGAAGAGTTTTCCTATGTTAACGGCGATGACCGTGAACAAATGGTTGAGTTATCTGTTGAAGGAAAGAAGCAGGTTGTAGATGTTGGAGACTTGGTAAAGTCCGCATGTACAATGGTTGTTGGAAAGGTTGGTGCTGCGATTAAGGCAATTGTCGCTACTGCTGATCCAGAATACCAGCCAATTTTGAGAAACAACATCATCCTGTCTGGAGGCGGTTCTCTAATTGAGGGTATTGCAGATGCTATTGCAAATGACATCTCTGACATCGGAGATGTTACAGTAACTTGTGTTGATAACCCGATTGAAAAGGTCGCAACTGGCGCTATGGCGCTTGCACAAGATATGCCTGATGAGCAATATACCGCCATCAATTAAGGGTCTCACAATGGGCCCATAGGGCCCCTTGACCAATGAAAGGTTGAAGAGTGGTAGTTGTGCGAATGTGCACAATGACGCTCGGCGCTGATACTCCAGGTGGCATCCGTCGCATGACTGAAACGACTGGCGATGAGCGCGCAGCACTCGAGGGGATGTTGCGTGCCTATCCGGTGGACCAACTGGTTGAAGAGGTTCTTGTCGCATGGCAAGAATTGGCTGATAGAAACGAAGATTTGGTCACTTCAAAACAGAGATTAAGGGTCCTCGAATTAGATTTGGCCGAGCGTAAAGACGAGGTTGCCCCCGAAGTTGCTCAATTACAGGCTGCAGAAACCGACCTTGAAGAGGCGGGTGCAAGAATTGTTCACCTTGAAAGATTGCTTGATGATACTCGAAAAGAATTAGATGAAAATCGTTCAAGTATTTCTGTTGAAGAACGGGAAGCATTAGAAAACGAAGCTTCCCAATTAAGGGAATTAACAACTCAACAAGACGATGTAATCGCTGAAATGGAGGGCCGTATGGCTCAAATGGTAGAGGCTTTAGAGCGGGCTGCTGATGCTGGTCTAACCAGTGTTACAGCGGATGAAGTTCGTGCATTGAAAACACAAGCTGATGCTCTCTCGGGAGATTTAGATGCTGAAAAGGCCGCTAACGATGCTTTGGAAGAAGAGCGCCAGAGACTGAGAGATATTGCTGACAGGTTACGTGGTCTGTTAGATGCAAGAGATACTCGATTAGCAGAATTAGAAGAGCAACTTGAAAGGGTTATGCAAGGACCTAGATCTGTTTCGGCTGAACATGATTATTTGGTTGAACAAATTGAAGAGTTGAAAAGAAGGTTGCTTGAGAGAAACCGTGAATACGAATCTCTTCGAAGAAGAGAGAGAAGATTACACAACGATGTATTCGAAAGAGATGAAAGAATTCAACAAATGTCCCTCACTATTGGCGATTTAGAATCTGCGCTAACCGACCGGACATCTGAAGTCCGTGAATTAGAATCTCAAAGAGATACTGCAGTCAACCAATTGGACGGTGTAAAGCGTTCTGAAAGAACGCGTGAAGTCGTGGGCCGAGTATTTGCAGATTCTCTATCTCTGGTGCGTAGCCATGATGAACGTGAATTAAGAAAGGAGGTTTATGCAAATTCTCCTGATGTTGAAAGAAAAATTTCAGCACCTACGACTGATGATATGCAAACCTTAGCAGAAGGTGGAAAGGTTGATTTGGATACTGCTTTAGAAGTAATCGAAAAAGGAATGGATGTTGATAAAGAGCCTCGTCCAGAATCACCTGGCGGAACAGGAGATCCTGTTCTTTACGAAGATGAAGATTGAATTCCTTCAACAACTTCACTAATTCGTTGACGTAGTTCATCCATATCAGCAGCGTCTTCAGTAAGAGTTCCTGTAACAATCCAGTTTGCTCCCGCCTTTGCTGCCTTTGCTGCTTGGTCGCTCGTCCGGATTCCTCCTCCAACAATTAAACATAATTCATCAACTTGGTTTGCAGATTCAATACAATTTACTTCTACTTGAGAAGATGCTCCGCTTCCGGCTTCAAGGTAGAGTATTTTGAAACCAAACATTTTGGCAGTAAGAGCATAAGAATATACCAATTCGTGTTGGTCTGGTTGAATTAATTCCGCTTGTCCGACTTCTCCTACTTTCCCTCCTGGAGAAAATACAAGATACCCTGTAGGTAATGCCTCTACCCCGAATTTGTCTAAATGGGGGGCTCCGTGTAATTGTTCACCAATCAAAAATTTACGAGTTTGAGAATTCATTAGCATCATAAATGTGATTCCGTCGGCTGCTGGTGAAAGCGCATGTGCTCCACCAGGGAATAGAACAACGGGAATTTTCCACTTATCTTCTTCAGAATTAGGGTCTTGGCTTGCAGCAAAAACCTGTAATTCTAATGCTTCTTGAATGGATTTACATGTTTGATGAACTGTTTCATCTGGGGTGTCGGTTGAACCACCGACAAATATCATTTTTGAACCCGCTTCAATTGCTGCTATTGCCCTTCTAGTGGCGGTTTCTGATGTTTGTTTTCCGGGATCGATTAGTGTGATGTGCCTACAACCAAAACTCCGGTCAAGCACATAATTGAGTAGACCTTCATCAGGGAGCATGTCAACACACCTCCTGTAGGGAATGAATGATGTTTTTGGCGATTTCTTCTCCTTCTGCTATCGCTTCATCGGCCCAAACCTCCGCCGAAGAGAGAGGATGTTCTCCTTGCATTATCTCTAACCATCCTTGGGTGGGGCGAGGAAGTTCTCCTCGTATCCAACATTCGATTAATCCGTCACCACGTTCGAAACAAAACCGATCTTGTTGTATTTCATCAAGTTTGAATTCTAGAGGGATGTCTTGATTGATCATAATTCCTCCATTCCATGATTCTAATTGGTATTGTGTTCCAGATAGTGGCCAGCCTGGGGCTGCTGATTTACCTCCAGTACAATTTATTGCGTCTGAAGGAGCTGTTGATTTTAATTTGATTAATCCGCCTAAATCTACTACTTTTTTTGCTAATTCTTTTTCAAACCATTCTCTTCTAAACGCCCAACCAAACTCTGTTTTTTTAGCAGATGTTTTTTCAAAATATTCGTTTGGTAAATTTTTGATTATACCTGGAGAACGTGTTGGATTTCCAATTTCTTGTCGTGATTCATAGATTGTTATAGGGTGGTTGTTTTGTAATAAATAAAGTGCACAAGATAGTCCCCTTACCCCACCTCCAGCAATATTAATCATTACTTCACATCCTCAATTCGTAATGCAAAAACAGGACAGGATGGTATGCAGTGTTCACATAATGTGCAATCTTCTTGTTCAACAATAGCTAACCTATC
>CAZEXE010000053.1:1507-11470 GCA_964516645.1 uncultured Candidatus Poseidoniales archaeon | reverse complement strand
GAAGAAAAGGCAAGACTCTCAAGGTCCCTCGTTCAGTCAAAGATATGGCATGGTTCAAGAACAAGTGAGAGTTTACACCGCTATATTGTAAGACCTTCACTTTCCAAACCCCGGTATGCCAAGGCGCAAGTATGGGAAATTGCGCAAAACAGTCGAACTACCTGCTAAAGGAAATTGTTCACGTTGTCGAAGTGGCAAGCACTGTCCAATCGAAGGCCATGATGGATATGTTGTTGCTAGCAACAGAGAGTGGAGCGGCCCACCAAAAATCAAGAAGCGCAAAAAGGCGCGCTCATAATTCGTCTTCGACTTCAATTGATTGCGCACGCTTGTAGATTTCCCTAAGCGTTTGATCACTAATCTCAAGATAAACTCTAGTCGTGGCAATGCTAGCGTGACCGAGCAATCTTTGAATGCTGACTAAATCAGCACCTCTTTCCAATAACCCAGTTGCGAAATTGTGTCTTAGCACGTGTGGAGTCAACCGTCCTCGTGGTATTTCTGCCTCATCTGCCAACTTATCCATCAATCTTTGAACACTTCTAGATTGAAGAGCAGTACCCGCTTTGGTGACAAGCAAATGTTCGTCCATAGGGTTTCTAGTCTCCCGGAGAGGAAGCCAAGCAAGGATACTAGCTACAGTAGATTGAGTAAACAGAACCATCCTGTCTTTTCCACCTTTGCCATCGATTACCATCGCTGAGTGGTCATCCAGATCAATTTGTGAAATCATCAAATCACAAATTTCACTGACGCGCAATCCTGTATCGAGAATCATTGTTACAACTAGGTTTGCCAGAGGGTCTTCGCTACATGCAGCAGCCTCTTTGACAAGAGATAATTCTCTACCAGTCAAAGTTCGAGGTAATTTTTTGCCACTCTTAGGTCTAACAAGATGCTCAGGCCACTTTTGTCCTAGCCAACCGATTAAGTGATTTGCAGCAGCAAGTCTTGCTTTCACCGTTGAAGGAGATTTTTCTACCATTGAATTGACCCAGATGTCTAATCTGCCATTGAAAGGTTCGATTCTTTCAAGCAATTGTTCAACACTCATCGAGTCTCTCTCGAATTCTGTAATGATATCTTCTCCAGGTAATGGTGTCTCGATAAAATGCCTCAGGCCAATCATGTATGACTTCTGAGTATTCACCGATTTCCCTTCAGCCTGCAATTGAGTTTTGTAGGTGTTTGACCAAGGCAGGTGGCCTCTACTGACAAGACGCGGCGGCAACTCTGGCCCATCTCCGTACAGACGCTGCTGTACGGCTTTTTGCCTAGCATTGTATGGCCCTGTTCTCATTGGCGTCACCGCCTAACCCGCCGCAGCGAGTAGTGCATCCCGTGTCCCGAAGGACATTGTTGGTTCAGACATCCAAGATATGAAGCCTTCGCGCGTTATCCCTCATACGATGTGCTGAAATGACAATAAATCATTTTTCCATTCCCCAGAATCGGGGTCAAATCTGGTAGTTAACTTACAACTTCAATGTCGAACCCATTGGCCTGTGTCTTGGTCACGCCAATACCAGATTTCGCTACCTTCAGGATGTTCAATCCACTCATATCCATCATCGCCCCACACTCCCTGCCAATTTACATCGACTTGTTCTTGTCGTTCAGGTCGAAAACTATCTTTGCGCGACATTGAAGTTGAAATTTGTGAATATTCTTCATCAGCATCATCATAGTCATCATCGTCCCACTCTTCGTATTTATCCAGAGCAAAAGCCTCCATGCTGCCGAATACTAATCCGCCGAAGAAAATAACTGGGCCACTAAGAAGAGTAAGGTAGAAGGCGTGGGCCAACCTCCATTTCTGTTCGCCAGGCTCCAATCCGCTGTTAAGGTCAGGTAGCATCACAAACCATACTATTGGGGCAATGAAAATAGTGATGCCAGATATTGAACTCAAGAGTCTTACAATCCATCCAGGGGCATAACCTACTACACTAATGCAAGCGAGCAAAAGAGTCAACCCAAGCATTCCAAGGCCTCCGGTTATAATTGAATGAGTGGTAGATCCTACTGAATCCACCTCACACATATCATCCTCTTCCGCATTTTCAGTATCCTTGCAATCAATTGTATGGTCGGTTAGCGGACTAACTAAAATATCGAATTCTTCGTCAAGTTCTAAATCAAAACATCGTTCGTCTTCATCACATTCTTCATAATAGTAAAGCAGTGCAGCTTCCTGCAAACCTATTTCCATTTCAGTATTCTGCTCGTAAGAAACCGGTCCAAATTCTCCCTCTACTACGAATTTGTCAGTGTGAGAATAAGTCGTCCATGATGTACTTCCAAGCATATCGAATGCTAAATATGCGCCCATGGAACAGATTACTAATCCGATAATGAATTGTTTCAGGTTAGTACTATCCACAAAATTAGGAGGGGTCTGTGGTCTATTAGTCTTAGCACTTCACAACTGCAAACTTTGATTCAAGTCGCGGAATTATATTGAGTGAATCCGGGATTTTTATTCTGATTTAGGCCTCAAGCGTTGGAATCTTGACCATCACTTTCAGTGTTAGAAAAGGGTGGCAAATCCAAAACTTTACGCTTGATATTAGCTCTTAATTGTTCTAAGTCACCATAGCAAATTAGCGAATCACCGAATCGCAATTGCATTTCAGGGTCAGGGTTCCAAATCAAATCTCCAGCACGAGATAAGGCGAAAACAGGAATTTCTCCTTTGAAAATTTCACTGATTGGTAAACCGATCAAATGTGGGTGATTTCGCAGGTGTACGGAAAGAACACCTTGTCCAGGAATTGTCCTCAACAATTGGTCAACATTGACCTCATTGAAAACCGATTCAGCAATTACGTAATCAATAATCGCTCCAGCAACGTTCACCCCGCTCGCTTTCTCGATTCCCTCTAAGCCGGGAGATGAATTGACTTCCAAAACCAATGGTCCATCATTACCTTCAAGCAAATCTACACCGGCAACATTCAGTCCAAGCACTCTTGCAGCACGGCATGCCACGTCTGCATATTCATCAGGAATGTCCACTTTCTCAATGGTTCCATTTAGATGATAATTTGAACGGAATTCTCTACCTCTTGCTTTCCTTCTCATGCAGGCAACGACCTTTCCGCCAACCACCAATGCTCTGATATCTTTGCCATGGCTTTCAGCAATGTATTCTTGAATCAATACCGCTTTACCAGTGACAAGTAATCCTTGCACGAGATTTGTGGTCTCATGTATTGTATGTCTCAGGAACACTCCTTGTCCTTGAGTACCTTGGGTCACTTTTACTACAACAGGTAGGCCACCAACCGCTTCAATCGCTCTTTCAATATCTTTCATGTCACGAACATAAGCGGTTCTAGGGGTTGGAATTCTATTTCTTGCTAGAATTTGTGAAGAGTGCAATTTATCTCTACTCTGTAGAATACCTTGGCTAGTATTTGCAGTCCACACATCTAGTTGCTCAAGATGCCTTAGAACCGAGACACCGTGTCTAGTAATCGAGTGACCAATTCGAGGTATAACCGCATCGAAATCGAATTTTTGGCCTTGGTGTAGAATCCCAATATCTTGCTCGGCCACGAATAGGGAGAACTGCATTGGATTAATCACAGCAACATCGACTTCACGCAATCTCGCTTCTTCAACTAGACGTCGAGTACTGTACAGTCTCGGACCCCGCGAAAGCACCGCCAGTCTAGTTGTCATTATTAGGTGGTGAAAACCTTACCTTTTTGATTCCTTTGATGATTTCTCCAATCGTTCACTTCAAGTTGTGATTCGCGATGGGCGGTACATGACGGATGAAGTCGACGAAGAAGCATCTAGTGATTCTGACGACGAATCAGTACCCGAAATGACAATTGAAGAGCGTAAAGAAGCATTGAAAAAATCGCGTTGGAATGTCTTCATGTATCTTGGTCTAGCAGCACTTTTATTCGGTTTCGCACTATATCCATTTATGTCGACTGCAATAGAGGTAGACGAAGGAATCGGGTCAACTGAAAAGACGATTACAGTTTGGGGTGTGCCGGTTGCGGGTGAAGATTTCACCGATATTCCCGTAGAAATTGAGCTGGTTGTTCAATCGATTCCAACCGATGTAAATAGTATTGAGATTTTCATGGTTGAAAATCCGAAAGGCTGCGAATCGACGGATGGCTCTATCGCAGATACACGAACATTATTGCAAAACGACAAATCTGAGCATCCAAACAAATACCACATTATCGAAGATCCTGTTGAATCACAAACTTATGAAGTTGAGTTGAAAGTGGACCCAGGAATTTACTGTGCCCAAGTTGTAGTTAATTCGCAAGGCGGTAGTGGTGGAAGTTTCAGCGGAATAAATGTTGCAGCAAATATCGATATCTATCCTACTCAATTACCTTTAGCAACATTTGCTGTTATGTGTTTGTTGATGTCCGGTTTCGCTTTCATTGGTGCTCAAAAGCATGGAAAATATGTCAAGAGTCTAGTCGAGCCAAAAGCAGACCCAACAATCGAGGAAACGGTTCTCGCTCAAACTTCAGCATCTAGAATTTCCGCAGGCCCATCTGGTCCACCAACTGGGCCAACAGGTCCACCGATTGCCGGCCCTTCAGGGCCGCCTCCTGCAGGTCCAACAGGTCCTCCGGTTGAACAAGAAACTGCGCCGGCACCAGAACCCGAACCTGAACCAGAAGTTGTAGAAGAAGTTGCAACTGAGCCTGAGCCGGCCGCTGAATCAGGAGATGTATACGAAGACCAAGGTGATGGTTGGTTCTTCCGCAAGTTCCCAGATGGCACATATGATCAACAGGTGTATGTCGTTCAAGATGGAGAATATGTCCCGTATGTTGATCCTGATGCCTGATATGGCCCTGTAAGGGCCACATCTATCCCCACCATTGAAAGAGGGTGAAGTATCCGTCTTTAGTGATGAGTGAGCCTACACGAGATGAGTTGTCCTCTCACACAGTAGCCGAATTGAAGGTTATGTGTAAGGAAAACGGGCTCGTAGTCTCGGGCCGTAAAGCCGATTTAATCGCAAGATTAGATGAGCATTTTAATGAGGAATCTATTTCACTAGAGGAACCAATTTCAGTGGAGAAAGAGGAATCTCTCTCCTTAGAAGACGAACCCTTAGGCATAGAGGAAGCCGAGATGGTTCCATTACCGGTTGAGAATGAAGTATTCGAAGCAGAAATCCTAGAAGCAGAAGTTATCGAGGAGGAAGTTGAATTTGTCCCAGTTATTAGCAAGTCAGGATCCTCTTCGACCACATTAATGGACCAAATTAAAAACCCGAAAGTCGCAGCAATTTTGTTAACAATCCTGTTAGCAACTGGTGGCTGGTATTGGTATGTCAACAATCAACTGCAACCGTTTACTGCCGATGATCTTCGTTATGGAGATGCGATGGAATATACCGTTTTGAACGGTGAGATGGAGGTTACTGGTGAGTATGTTGAGTACATTCGAGATAATGTCGATGTAGACCAACTCAACAATTCCTGTCGGTTGCTGATGACTTTCTCAGGAATCGGCACGACTTCTGTAACAAATGGCGGTTCTAGCGAATTAGATATGGAGCCTGACGATTCTCTAATTGGAGTGGTTAAGGCAAAAGGGGCATATGGGCTGGATTGGCTTGCCGTAGAAAAAGTACAAACGCGCAATTTTGATTTAGCATTGAAGAGCTATAATCCTAAGCCATTACAACCCGATGAATGCCGAACAGGTTCATCGATTTATTCCGTTGGTGGCAACTTAGAATTCGACACAAAATCGTGGAAAGAAATTTCTGAAAGAGATATAATTTCAACCCAAGCCGATTGGAAGTTGACTTTGGGAGAGGAGTATAACCAAGGAACCACGATGTCGTATGGTCTTGGTGGCGTTCTTGGCCTCTTGGAAGAAATAGTTCCAGGTGTTGCAATAGTCATCTCTCCGGTTGAAATTCGTGACATGATGGGCACCCAACTAATCGACACTGGGACCAATGGAACTCATTTGGGATGGGAATGGAATGTGATTGGACCTGACGAAGTTGACGGTGAAGAAATGTGGAAGGTTTCAATGGAGCACCGAGAAATCCGCGACAATTGTTTCGGCCATGCCCGCATCACAATGTGGGTAGAGGAGAATTCACCGTGGGCAGTCAAGCAGAATGTAGACGTGTACATTTCTGGAGATGAAGGTGATAAGTCAGCATGCGGAGGATTGTCTGAAGAATTTGCTGATATTGTTCTACCAGATGGGAAAATTAGCCTTATGTTAGAGATGTCAAAGAATACATTGACTCGAGGCGAGAAATTGTTGGACCTAGGTCGCAGTTATTCTTCTGCTCCAAATGCAGGGGCATATGTGCCAACAACACAAGAATTGGTTGATTGGGGAGATGATGAACTACACGCTCCAGACAATAGCAGCATTCGTTCGCAATCCCTAGAACGTGCAATAAGTTGCTTAGGTTCAGGACATGTTTCACAAGCGGTTGCCGCAAATGCCGCTCTCAACGATGATGGATATATTTGGCGGGCAAGAGACGATAGAAGTCAATCAGGTGTTACAACATGGAATCTTTCTTGGGTTAGTTCAGATCCTAATTCTGGTTGGGTAGAACTAGATGTTTCAGGCGAGGCATCAGCTGAAAATTGCACATATGTCGCGCACGGAGGTCATGATGAAACAGTATCGCATAGCCGAAGCGACATCCCTACAGTACTCAGTATCAATATGATGGAAGCAGATTTGGTAGACCAAACAAGATATCCCGATATCAGTGGTGATAACGGCCTATTCACTTCAACGGGAGAATATCACCCCGAGACACGAGTCGGAATACTCGTAGTTACTCCAGATGGCGAAATTACCGATTGGTTGAGCCGCCTAGATGATGGCGATACAGGTGCTATGACTCTAGACTTAACACGAACTTGGACTTCAACAGATAATGCTGGGATTCACTGGGATAACACGTTATCCCTAGTAATGGATGCGCATTCAGGCCAAGTTGTAGGATGGAATTTGATACAATCCCCAGTATGAGGTGATAAGATGAGTGGAAGAGGCCTTGACCATCTAATTGAACAGAATGAGACGGACCTCGGTTTCCTTTCAGCATATGGCGGAGGAGAATCTTCTGAGGAATTACTTAGATTGATTCAAGAAGCGATTTGCGAAGACATGAAAATCGAAGTTGTAGAACTAGGAGTGTCGTTTGTTCTGACTCTTCCAAATCTACCTTTAGTTACTTCAGATATTGAGCGTAGAGGTTTCCTAAATGGGAAACTCGATGCAGGAGGCGTAGAGGTGATAATCACCGATTTTGGTCCCGAACAGCGTCGATTCATCGAGCGCTTAGTTGAGTTCATTCAAAGCGAGTAGCAGCAGCTAGCATAATCGTACCAGCAGTCATTACAACACCGATTGCAGGAAGGAATGAGTCATCATCTGCATCTTCAGATGGGCAACCATCTCCTCCCCATTCCCCATCATTTAACCAACAATCTGACCAGGTTTTGTAAAATCCAGAAGAGGGAAACATTTCGGTAGAGTCGTTGTCGTCTGCATAAGTTGCTTTGATTCTCCAGTTCACATATGTGTGATCTTCAATCGTAGTTACAGCAGAAGTGAAAGTTTTGTTATCTTCAGAGGACAAATCAGCATTGGTAGGCGGTAAGCAAACACCATCATTGTTACAAATTTGAGTAATCAATTCGAATGATGTATTGTTATTGTAAGCATCATCATTCAGAGTTAAGGTGATTTCCCAATCCCCAAGGTCGGTGGTAATTTCAGTGTGTGTAATTTCACTAAAGATTGTATCTTCAACATCAGGGTCGATGTTCACTCCTCCTTCAAAATCTCCTGCCGAAGCAGAATTTAGTAAAGCGAGACTCATTAGTATACACAGAGCAATTTTGGATTTCACAATTCCATCTCCCATAATTCGTCCCCTACCCAATGAATATTTTTCAGGCCTTTTCCTTTTAATTCTTTGACAAGATTGCATCCATCTTTTACAGCCCATCCAATCGCCAAGGGCCTCTTGTGCTCTTGGTCACGCACCCATACTAAATCGCCTTCAGCAATTCCTTCATCCGCGTTATGAATCCCTGCCACCATACAATCGGCTCCTTTCATCAAAAATGGAATTGCACCACGGTCGACCTCAACGAATCGTTTCTCACAAGGATGGCTTAGGAAACCACGCAAAGTAAGGAAAACTACCCTTTCTTCATCCGGGCTCATCAATTCGACCGCTAGAGGAACTCTGTCGACTAAGACCATTTTCCAAGGACCGTAATCAGCCATTTCCAAGAATGCCCCATCAACCGCTAAATCAATCCCCAACGCTTCTTCTAAATCCTTGAGAAGAGGTGCGATATGTTTGCGACGAACCGGCCTCCTCTTCTTGATTTGCCAATCCTTCGCCATATTATGCCGTATGGTTTCACAGGTTTGACCCTTCGGATTGATGTGCCTAACTCTCTTGGGATAAACATGGACGTATGGTGCGCCATCCGAACTTATCCCAAGCATGCAACTGAATTGGGCAATCCAATTCCTTCAGAACCCGTGTTTTTCTTGAAGCCAACTTCAAGCATAATCGAGTTTGGTACAATCGAGGCCTGTGGTGGAGATGTTCATCATGAAATTGAGTTGGTTCTCAAATTGGGCCCAAAACTGCAACCCACACATATGGCTCTTGGCTTAGACCTGACAAAACGCAGCATACAAGACCATCTCAAAGAGAACCGCCTACCATGGGCGCAAGCTAAAGCCTTCAGCGGTAGTGCAGTAATCGGTGAATGGGTTGAGTACAATCCAAAGGCAGAATTTTCGTTATCATTGAATGGTAAAGAAGTACAGAGAGGCTCCCTAAAAGAGATGAGTTGGACTCCAAAAGAATTGGTTGCTAAACTTGCAAAATGGGCGCCCTTAAGGCAGGGAGACTTGTTATTCACAGGAACTCCTTCAGGAGTTGGTCCATTGGCTGAAAATGATGAGGTAACAGCCTTTCTGCACATCGATGGTGTGTGTATCAAATCCCATTCTGCGAAATGCGTTTGAGGCATACCATTCAAATATGAACGGCTGGTCGGCAAGCCGCTGGAGACAACAAATATGGCACAGTGGCACGGAATTTCTCGTCGCAAGTCAACAGGTGGCCGCCGCGTCCAAGCACGTGGAAAGCGCAGTACTGAAATCTCATCCGAGAAGCAATTTGCTTTGATTGGAGAGCCAAAGAGAAAGATCTACCGCAAGACCGGTGGTAGCACTCTAGTGCGTGTTCTTTCAGATAACCGTTGCACAGTTAACGGAAAAGACGGAAAGTCCACTATTGCAACAATCACCAATGTTGTCAAGAATGACGCAAATCCAAACTACACTCGAAGAAACATCCTAACCAAGGGTGCAATCGTAGATACTGACAAAGGACAAGTCAAGATTACTTCTCGCCCAGGGCATGATGGTGTCCTGAATGGTGTAGTTCTTTGAATGGGTTCAAAACCAACCACCCTCTGAGGGGTTGACATGGACCACAATCCAGACCGAATCGCAGTCTGGCCTGGCTACTTCAATGCCAAGGTCAGTCGACGCAGTGGTCGACGTGTTCCAAGAGATTCTAGCGTCCTCAAACCCGATTTGGAGGGATTGTTCATCGCATCACGCGCATTGGGCTTGAAAAAAATTAAGCGCGAAGAGAAAATTTCCCACCCAAATCGACCCCATGCTAAGGAAGGAAGATTGTGGGTTTCAAAGAAAGGTGCTAAGGAATCAGTAGGCGCTTCGACTAAAGAAGAAATTCTCCAATTAATTGGTGGCCAGTGGCGCCAAATGCAGAAAGACCAGCGTAACGATGAGAAAGAAGCGCAAAGGCGAGGCCCGAAAGTTGGCGACAAGCGCGCAAGGTCACAACGTAAAGGCGCTAACAAAGCAAGAGCGGCACAAGCCCGTGCACAACGCAGCCAAAAGCAAAGACGTCGCCGCTGA
>CAZEXE010000053.1:0-1407 GCA_964516645.1 uncultured Candidatus Poseidoniales archaeon | reverse complement strand
CGAAATTCCGCACATCATGTTTAATGTTTGACCCGACAATCCATACAAACATCTATGATTATTGGAATTTGATTATAGGGCTCCGTTACTTTTACCTAATCGATAGCAATGCAGATGTCCCCCTTCGAGTTCGTAACCATCTTCTGTTCTCTAATTCTTGGTTTAGCGCTTTCACACATATTGAGCGCAGTTACAGATTTGTATGAAATCAGAGAGAGAGTCAAGACATATTGGCTCAATTCTTTGTGGGTTGTAACAGTAACAATGTGGTCGGTATATGCATGGTGGGGGTTGTGGCAACTTTCTCTAGATCTTAACGAATGGCATTATTTTCAATATTGGTTCCTCGTAACAAATCTAGCATCGATTTATTTCTTTACAACCTTGGTTTTACCTAAGGCAACTGACGAGGGAGTAATCGATTTAGAAAAACACTACTATTCAGTCCATCAAGCCTTTTTCTCGATTGTCGCATTCTCTCTATTCACATCAGTTGCAGTGAATTATTCTCTGTTTGACAAGGCAATGATTTCTGATATGACAGTTATGCCTTTCATTGTGGGTTGTGCTGCTGTAGCTGCCGCATTTACCGAATCAAGAGGCTATCACAAATTCATCGGGGTATTCATGTTCATCATGTTCATTTTCTTCCAAGTAAGCGATGTTACAGTCATTGAGTATGCGGTCTAACATCCTAAGAGGTGGCCTTTGAAAAGACATTTTCCCATGCCAAACGATATACTCAATAATGTGTGATAATGTGTAGTGGAATATGCGAGACCTCCGCTTCTCCTTAGGTCTGTTTCTAATTGTTCTTTCAATCCCCTTCTTTTCCTTCTCTGGCGATTTGCGGCTAGAGTGCATCATCAACGACAACAACAACTGTAATTTGTACAAGAACATACAACTTGGTTCGTTGTTGATTATGACAATTGGTATGTTGTTGGCAATCCTTTCTCGACCAGGTGGAACGGGATTTGAGGCGTTCGACATGTTTGGTGAAGACAAGATCTTCGATTCCATCGCCTCTGAATTCGATGACAGCCCTGCCCTCAATACAGTTGGTGTTGTTGAACAAGGCTGGGAATGGGTGGAACACCCAAAGGGTTCAGGCACGTGGTTCACTCGTCCTGAATCGGGTGGTATTTGGACAAAATACGACGGTTGATAAAATTCTAAAATTCAATATCCGTTTCAATGGATATTCGGTTATTTTATACTCAGATTTTTATTTCGACCTACATCTGAAAAATAGATAAGAATAGGTGAGGTGGGACTACTATGCAGGGATTTGTGTTACAAGATTTCACATACTCAGAAAAATCTACTCTCCGCAGACATTTACTCATTCCACAAATAATGTGCCAATTCTTTGGATTGGTTTTCGCATTCGTTGCGGCTTTCGAT
>CAZEXE010000052.1:0-11771 GCA_964516645.1 uncultured Candidatus Poseidoniales archaeon | reverse complement strand
GCTCCAAGCCTAGTTGCAGAATTCGTGCTCTTGGGAGCCCATTCTCTGGCATACCGTCGGCTGGTGCGTGAACTTTCAACCCTTCAAATCGTTGCACATACAATCCGTATGATGCAATGTCGCCAGGTCTGTAAGGAGTAACTAGCCCCAACTTTTCAAGGCCCGCGCATGCTTCTTTGGAGTAGATTGGATACACGTTTGTTTCAAAATGCATCCAAGTGGAAACTCTCTCACAGTCAACATTTTCCAAAGTTAACAGGTGTTCTAATAATCCAACGTCAGGGTATTTGACAGTCTGAATAGCCATGTCAACTTCCATGACCACATCCTCTGGCCATGCAAATGGAGTTTGTTTAGCCCATCCATCAACAATCTCAATGTGTCGGATTACATTGTCTCCTGAAATCGAAAACAGAGTTTCCTGATATGGTCTATCTTCGTAAGCATTGCTTACGAGTTCTGGAAGAACCGAGAAGAAGCGATCTAATTCCGCTTCGTCGGCTCCGTAGAGCGAGACGGGTATCATTTACTCACCTTCATGCAGTAGCGCCTATACCGCTTGCCTGCTGACGAGGAGTTAATGGTTTGTATTCTACCCATTGTTGCTTGAAAATTTCTTTCAATGCTTCTTCGTCTGCTGCAGTCGGTAATACAGTTTGAATGTAAGTAGCGAATTCTTCATCGCTACCTTCGAAGAGTCGGCCATCAGTGTAGCAGTTTTTGCCACCAAAGTTTCCAATGTCTCTGTTGAAGTTTTCATGAGGAACTATTAGTTTGATATCAGATCCTTCTGGACGATATCCATTCAACTTTTCAACTTCCTTGACAATCTCGTCATGGTAGTGGCCACGACTTTCTTCATTGAGTACTTCTTTATCGACATCGATATCGCCTTCGAGTTTCTTTCTCTCATCCCAACGACCCTTTACTCCCCAAACGTATGCCCAGTGAGCAGAGGTTGAGGAATCAGTACCGAATAAGTCGTGAGCTGTAGCAACCCACTTGTTTATGTAGCGCTGTAGCATATCTAGAGGTACTACTCCTGCCTTGATGATACGACGCAGGCCGTTAGATCCAGTACCCAGGTGGAATGATTCTTCCTTGAGCATTGGTCCCATGGATGCAGCCAATGGCTTGAATGCAGATGTTGAAAGCATTCCTAACTGGAACTTACCATCACGATCGACGAACATAGTGTAGCAGAAGAAATCTAACCAGTGAGGCATTGGTCGATTGAAGGCCCCCAATAGGCGGTCTCCATCTTGTGCATTTCTCTCAAGGAGTTTCTGTGCTTCACGACGTCCCTGTTGTCCGAAGTATGTCATCAGTAAGTATGCCATTTGCCAACCGTGACGTTGTTCTTCAGCCATGATGCGAGCCGCTGCATAGCGGTCATAATCAGTAGGTGCTGTGTCCAGAAGGTGTCTCTGTTGTTCAACAGATGCGAATTCGGTATCTCCTTGAACTGTTATCATTGAAATCAACGCATCACGGATATTTTGGTGAGGGACTTGAAGTGCTCTTTCCCACTTTGCGCGTCCTGTGTAGTCACCGTATTCGATTACATCGCCAGCACGGTCCCAATCGAATAAGATTGAGAGGTCGAAATCTCCCAACCATTCTCTGTTGAAACCGACTCTGTCTTGCCATTCGCCAAAGTTCGCGACCCACTCTTCCCATGTCTTAGGTAGTTCCGCCATACCACGGGGATAGGGTACCTACTATTCATCAATTTGCGAACATGTTCGTGCCAACATGTTCGCTAAGGACTTCGCCGTCTGATTTCATCAGCAAACGAATGAACAATCGCACTCTCAATTCGTTGTAATTGAGCAGATAAAGTGGACTTTGAGATGCCTAATAATTCGGCCATTTCTGTCAGTGTAATGCGCCTTTTGACGTCATAGAACCCTTCTCTTATGGCGACGTCAAATACTTCTCTCTGTCTTATTGTGAGCAACCTAGAAGAAATACTTCTGGTGGAAATCAATCGGTGAGGAATGTTTTCTTCCTTGAAGAGGTCGATCAGAGTTCTGACTTTTTCTCTTGAACATTCGAATGTCCAGTCGACCCAACCATCTCTTACCTCGAACGGAGTATGAGGGATTATCCCTACCTGTTGCATTGGTTTTAGGAACCCACCACCTTTAGCTCCGATTACTACTCCATATCTGTTGGAATCAACAATTCGGAAGTCTTCGATTCCAGTGTGGGATATCAGAGTGTTGGCAATATCTTCAGAAGAGCTTACCTTTGCAGTGCCACGACCTTTGGAAAGAGGCATGTGCTCTTCAATACGCAGTATCGAAGACGGATGTTTCCTAGTAACATCTCCTGCCCAATGACCTTCCGGTAATCGGACTTCAATGCGCATTTGATGTGCTGCCATCATGATTGTCTTAGGGCCTGTACTATTCAATCTCACCGCTATCACTCCAAAGGCGACATCATACGAACATCTTCAGCAAAATTATGCATGATATTCTTTTCAATTAAGTGCATCATTTCACAAAGTGAAGATTTACTCATACTCATTTGAGTCGCTAGGCCTGTAAGTGTAATTTTTCTAGGTTTGTCATAATACCCATTGTATACTGCTGCATCGAACACATCGCGTTGTCTAGGCGTTAGTAGTCTGGCATCCTTGTGACTTCCGAAGGCGACTATTTCAAACCGTAATCCGCAGTCTAGTAGAGCGTTCTTGGTTTTCAATGCCCCTTCTCTATCGGTAATGAAGGACCAAGTTGCATGTCCTCCTTTTATGACATAAGGAGTTTGTAATATTTGGCCACATTTACGAAGAGGTAAGTGCATAGAACCTTCACCTTCTACAATTAGTGACAGCTCGATATTACGATCCAGTTCCTCGTGAATAGAGGTGATTGTGATACATTCACTGCCTTGTAGCATTTCGAGAGCAGTTTTCGATGCAGGCCCCTGTATCAATATTCTAAGAGCCGCTTTTTCATCGTCCAGGAACATCTGTTCTTGCACCTGAATGAATGTATCATCTCTCATAGCCGTTATCTTACCTGCCCAGTTACTTTTCGAAAGTATGACGTCGATTAGCAGCCTGTTAGTAACCATCTCTCTCAGCACTAGTTCGGTCATGGAGTACATACGGTTTCGGCGAACATGGGTGCACGAACATGTTCGTGTCTAATTTCGTATGCCCTCATTCCTCAAACATTTCGATGCGGACAGATTCGGTAATCAAGATGAAAGTTAAGCCCACTCCGATAGCGACAACTATCACAACAACTTCATCAGTTGTGAAATCGTTGTTCTCAGATTCTTCAACAGGTTGCTCTTGACCTGCTACCGAAATAGTTTGACTATTCCAGTGATCCATACTGTTAGCACTTGAATCACCGTTTACAGCATTTGCGAATAAGTAAAAAATCACGTTTTGATTAGTGTTAGACGGTGCGGTCCATTCCAAAACCCATTCTCGTATATCATTGCCAGCAGGGGTATGTGTCGCCTGTTCATCGACAATTTGGACCATGCCATCAACAGCTGTAAGTTCCCCTGTTGATGCTCGTAGATTGAATCCGCCACTGTTTATTCCTTCCGAGTCTGGGCCAGTCATATTGACATAAATCGTGTAAGTTTCTTCTGCTGTCCAATTAACTGGAACTCCTTCAAATGTGATAGTTGTATCATCAGAATAAGTGCCATCACCATGACAAACACAGCCTGAATCCACAATCGCTCCTGTGATTCCGTTACTGTATCCTTGTGTCATCGGGGCTAAGAAGATCAAACTGAATATAATCAGACAATACCTTGCTCTCATTGTCAATCCCAAGGCATTCTCCTCTACACAATTAGCCCGAACATGTTCTGATGACAGCTATTCTTCTTCATTGCAGTATTCTTCAATCAGCTCACAAACATCAATTCCAATTTCCCATGCAGATTTTGAAATGGTGTATTTTGACTCACCTTCGACAACAATATAGCCATTCCTTCCATTTTCAGTCTCACCACAAAATATCGAACAATCGACATCGACAGTTCCTGCTCCTGGTATGTCTACTCGGCAAAGACCTTCGCTGAAGTATTGGTAAACTCCTTCATCCGTAGCAATAAATTCGACAACTCTCGACTCTTGATCAGTCATGTCGAATTCGTTGATGCCATAGTGAGGGATGACAAAAGTCTCGGGCACGTAGTGACTCCAATCTGTTGAATTGAAGTACATCCTTACCTTGTCTCCTTTGTTTATTCGCAAAATGCTAGTATTGAAATCAATACTAACTTCTACCCAACCATCATTCTGGCCTAAATCAACTTGACAGGTATCTCCTATCAATACAGTACCATCGCCACAAATCTTTGATTGTGTCGAGTAGGAAGGCGTGAAGATTAGTGCTGATGATACAATCATCATTACCACAAATAAATGGTATCCTTCGCTAACCTTCACGCCAACCACTTTCCGATTAAGCCTCCGCATCGTATACTGTAGAGTTTGTATCACCTGTGACTTCTATGATACCTACAGCACCTTTGTGGAAAGTCCTCGTAAGTGCGTGATCTACTAGTATGTAATTAGCAGGGACATCGAAGTAAACATCTACAACAAGCGCTCCCCCAGGAGGAACAAGTAAAGTTTGTACGCTTTCCATAGGCGCAGTCTCTAAGTCTGCTAGGTTGTATGCATAATCAAAAATTTCTCCGATTAAGTGGAATGAAGAGACAGTATTTGGCCCTCCAACTCCGAAGTAAATCCTCATGCTTTCTCCGACATTTGCTTTGATTGTATTTTCACCAGTGAAGCTTGCGAAGCGTCCGTTGAAGACAACGTAGGTAGGGTTCTCTTCGAATAATGCATTATCATCAAACTCTTGATGTCCATCTGTTCCTGGTCTCCACTTTGTGTAGATATCACCCTGCATGATGTAAATTTCTTTATCCACTTCAGGAAGAGGTGTTTCCGGCTCGATCAATATCATTCCATACATTCCCTTACTGATGTGTGTTGGAATATCTGGTGTCGCACAATGGTAGACGAATAGTCCAGCATGCAGTGCTTTGAAAGAGAATGAGGTTGTTTCTCCCGGTGCGGTAACAGTTGCCTCAGCGCCTCCGCCTTGTCCTGTTACAGCATGGAAGTCCACATTGTGATGCATTGTACTGTCAGCCCTATTGCTGAAATGAACGTGTACTGTATCACCGACTCTTGCTCTGAACATTGGTCCAGGCACTGTACCATTGTAAGTCCAGTAAGTAAAAGTGGTTCCATCCTCGATTTCAGCAGTCAATTCAACCGCTTCCATGTGTATGTGTACGTCTGTCGAGTAATTACGATTTACAGGTGCTGGCATATCGAAAGGATCTCTTGAAATGTCATCTGTATCAACTTCTAAGGCTGGTCCAATCTCTTCAACATAATTTGTTCCTTGATTGTTACCTCCGTTGCCTATTACGATATTACCTTCCATGCCGCCTGCTCTATGCCCAGGGACACTACAGAAGTATGCAAACGTCCCTTCACTTGTGGCGATGAAGGTTATTGTGTCTTCACTGCCTTCAGAAGTTAGTTGTGCAGTTGCCTCATTGTAATATTCAACAACCAAATCGTGAAGGTTTGCTTCACCCATAACTAAAGTTAGGCTTACCTTGTCACCGTTGGCAACGATAAGATCCGGATTCGACACACCGTCTATTGCGCCGCCAACTCCGACGAATGCCATGTTTTCAGCTCTTAACGTGTAACTAACAACATTGTAATCAACTACACATTCATCATCGACATCAACTGTTCCTGCTCCACATTCAATGCTATCTTCTTCACCACCAAAACAACCAGCTAACGACGTTATCAATAGTAGTAAAGCAATCATTACTGCTGAATTATTTTTCATATTCCAAGTCTTTCCATTCATGTA
The DNA here is from genome assembly GCA_964516645.1 of uncultured Candidatus Poseidoniales archaeon. Classification (GTDB taxonomy): domain Archaea; phylum Thermoplasmatota; class Poseidoniia; order Poseidoniales; family Poseidoniaceae; genus MGIIa-K1. The sequence goes on along the minus strand of CAZEXE010000052.1, from coordinate 5,874 downwards.
TTCACCAAATTTCGTTCTTGTTGGGCCGTATGCTAACAAGATACTAATGGCAAACCGAACATATTCTGTGTTTTGGAATAGCGGAATATGTTGGTAAAACATCTCCCATTTTTGGGACAAACATTGCTTATTCTTCCTCAAGCGTTAGAGGGAATGTTGGTATGACTTCGAAGTTATTTGGAGGTGGTGGGGAAGTTGTTGCCCATTCCAAAGTAGATCCGTCCCATGGATTATCTCCTGCGTCTTCTCCATGCTTAATCGAGTGCCAGAAATTGTAAAGGAATATGAGTTGAGCTGCGAATACAACAAATCCTCCAATGGATGCTATGAAGTGAGATACTTCCCATCCTGTACTCTCTTGATACAGATATATTCTCCTTGGCATATCAGTCAATCCAAATAATGGAATCCATGTTAGATTTATTCCAAAGAATGTTAGCCAGAAATGCCACCATCCAAGTTTCTCATTCAACATTTTTCCAAACATTTTCGGGTACCAGTAATAGATTCCACCCAACGTCATTACTGCCACTGCTCCGAGTGTGTAGTGGAAATGGGCCACGATGTAGTAAGACCCTCGAAGATTTACATCCATAGCAACACTTGAAAGATATACACCCGTAATTCCTCCAACGAGGAATATTCCAATAGCTCCTGCCACGAATACTAATGGCAATTTAGACCAATCTGGCTTTGCTTTGTAAAAAGTAGCAAGCAGTGAGAGGTAAATCAGTCCGAATGGTACACTTACCAATTCAGTACCAATTGTTTCCAATTTCCTAAATGTTGGATTGATACCAGTGATGAACATGTGATGTGCCCATACAAGAACAGAGATGACTGATGCTACAACTAGTGACCAGATGATTATCTTTCGACCATACAACGGGCGCTTGACAAACGTAGGTATGACTTCCATTGCCATTCCTAAACCAGGTAGTAACACTACATACACCTCAGGATGGCCAAAGAACCAGAATATGTGTAGCCACCATGTCGTTCCATCGATTGAAGGGTCGAAGAACATAGTTCCAAACAATCTGTCACCAACTAACATTAGAACTGCTGAAAGAAGTGCAGGGAATACCGCAAGCATCAAGATTACAGTGAACAAGATATTCCAAGAATACATTGGCATCTGCATTATGCCCATTCCTGGACATCTCCATCGTAGAATGGTTACTAAGAAATTGATTGTAGAGAATGTTACAGAGAGAATTAACAGAATTAAACCGGCACCGGCCAAACTAACTCCAAGGCCAGGACTGTATGTCATACTGGTTAGCGGACTGTAGAATGTCCATCCTACGTCTGCAGCGCCTCCCAAGAAGAAACCACTAGCAGCAACAAGTCCGCCAAGAAGAATAAGCCAAGCAGACATTGCATTCAACCTTGGGAATGCCATATCTTTGGCACCTAGTTGAATCGGAACTATGTAATTTGCAAACGCAAAAGACATCGGTGATACTGCGAATAGTACCATTACCGCCCCGTGCATCGTAACAGCTTCATTGAATAGTCCACCTGTCATGAAATCATTTTCGGGAACAATCAATTGAATTCTAATTAGTAGCGATAGTGCTAATCCAATGAATGTGAAGATTATCGTAATCCACAAGTATAGCATTCCTATATCCTTGTGATTTGTTGTAGTCAACCAATGTTTAATCACTTCCATGTCGACACTTGAATTCTTCATAATGAGTACTACAGTAATCACCACCAGTCCCAAAATAGTGAGAATTATTAGCCACCATGCTAGATTCGTGAAATCAATAATCGGTCCTCCGTCAGAATTCAAACCTTCAACTTCTATCACTTCGGAATTCCATGAATCTCCATCTTTAGTGTCGTCTCCGTCTACAGAATTAGTTAGTAATGTAAATGTCACATCGTTTGTGTCATCTATAGGTGCTTGCCACTTTATTTGCCATACACGCTGATCATTTCCATAATCAGTATGAACAATTTCTTGGTCATCTCCTTGCCAAAACTGGGTTGTGTTATCAATTACAATAAATTCTCCATGAGATGCCCTGAGATTGAATCCACCAGAATTAACTCCACTCTCAGCAGGACCGCCTGTAAATGATATTGTGAGGTTGTAGACCTCACTTCCGTTGTAAACTTCAGGTAGGCCTTCTAGAACCGGGCTTACATCGGAATCTGCACCCCCGTGACATAAACATCCAGAATCTACTGAACTGCCTCCAATTCCTGTTGGCATTGCAGACATGCCTTGTAACATCAAAGCGCCAACAAGTATTGCAAGAATCAAACTTTTCTTCATCACAATCCACCTCCTGAATACCAAGCATCGAAATCATCCTTTTCCATGACTTCAAGTTCTCCTACCATCAGTGCATGCTCATCGCCGCACAACTCGTAACATCTGATTGGGTAAAGTCCGGTTTCTTCAGCTAGAATCCATCCAGTGTTCGAACGACTTGGCAGTGAATCAACTTTGATTCTATGTTCTGGTAGTGCGAATGAATGGAATACATCACCGCCTATCACTTCGAATACTACTGGAGTATCAATTGGAATACGTAATGGTTCGCCAACAGCACTAGTGTAAGTTATTCCATTTGGATATTCATATTCCCAGTAATATTGCCAACCAGTAATTTTTACTGTAAACGAATCCTCTTCCAGTTCTGGATTTTCAAAGAAATCGATTGAACTGAAAGTAATTTGAGATAAAATCAGTAAGAATGCCGTAATTACGAAAGTAAAGGTCCAAGCAGTTTTTACAGATCCTCTTTCAACTGGAATAGATCCAAGGGTTTGGAAATCAGTAGTAGTTTCTTCTACAGAGGTAGTCATCAACCAAATGAATATTGCATAAACAATAACTGCAACAATCATGCCAAGAGACCAGTATGTCAAAAACAATTCATCGTATACTTCTGCATGCGCACCTGTTCCTGGAGATTGGAACCACTTTATGATTGCAAAGAATGTTATCATTAAGGGGATTATTGCAATCACTGCTAAGATTATGGGCTTCTTCTTTGTCATCAAATCACCTCCAGATAAACTATGGAAAACAACAGTAACCATACTACGTCAACAAAGTGCCAGTACCACACAATTGCTTGGAATGAATCTCTACGCCCATCTGAATAATGACCTTTCATGTGAAGGTTGTAAACAATGATGAGTGATATTATACCGATTAAAACGTGAAATCCATGAAGACCTGTTAGTGCATAAAATGCAGTTCCATATGGGTGAGAGGACCAAGTAAAACCAGCATTTGCATATTCGTAAGCTTGCACTAATAGGAAAATTGTACCGAAGAGAATTGTAATTCGTAAGTGTCTACGACTGGTTTCAAGCCGACCTGAATCATGAGCGTGTAGTGCAAAGTGTGCAACAATTCCAGAACTCACAAGTAAACATGTGTTGAAGATTACAAGTACCATATTATGATGGACATCACTTGGTGGCCAAGTCGCAGAAGATATAGCGCCGTCCCACGATATAGTGTGCCATTTAGCCCAAAACCAGAATGCGAAGAATCCGCCAAAAACGATTACTTCAGTAATAATAATCCAAACCATGGCCCAAGATACATCTCCCATTTTTTCATCGCTTATTTCACGATGTTTCCACATGGCAACATCCTCAGTAATCCACATCTTAATCGATACTAGCAGAAGCGGAATTCCGAACAAAGCAAACGGCCAAGCCAACAATGCAGCGAGAGTCAACGTTACACCGAGTGAAAATAAGATTGGGACTGGGCTAGAATGAACTTCCCCAGGGTCGCCATGTACACCCATGTTCGCTCTCCATGCCGATTTCTGAACAATTGAATCATCACCCATAGTTTACCCAAAGTAGTAATCAATATGTGCTATTACCCGAACATGTCAGGACAACACGACTCGTACTGCTGCCTATGGTAGTAACATGCGAGTGGACATTTCTATCGTAATCTTCATGCTTTCCCTCGCAGTATTTCTTGCATTATCCCCGATACTACTTTTTTCACATTCCAACCAAGAAAGTCAGATTACTAGTGAGGACCTTTCGCAACCACAGAGAGGCGCTCTCGAAGCGGGTCCATTTACTAAGCCTGGACAAGAAGACGGGATTTCATTAACAGGGGCACTGTTAATCGATGGTGATCTATTCATTGCTGGAGAATTCACGGGGAATCACAAATTGTCAAATTACAGCCTTGACAGCGAAGGTTCTAGTGATTTGATGGTGGCCAGGTTAGATGCAAATGGGTCATGGAATTGGATAGTAACTTTAGGCGGTGAAGGAATTGATAGCTCGATAACGCTGGAATTAGTTGAGGGGAGAATCTCAGTTAGAGGTGCTATTTTCGGAGAGGTCGAATTTGGCAACTGGACAATCGGCGACAATGATACAGCGGGTAATCAGGCATTTGTTGGAGATATTTATGCGGAAAATGGAGACTGGCGAACAGCCCAAATTGATCCTTATGGAGATTTATCTTCTGATCCGGCATTATGGTGCGGATGGTGATTTCTCACTCAACTTCTTTGCTAGGCATTCGTTTTCAATAACCGACCACCCGTAAGCATGCGCATCATCTCTATCTCTTTGTGTGATAGCATTATTTTTGTGCATCCAAATCATCTGAATATCTCCCCAGACTTCCATTCGCTGCGATGCTAATTCGAACCACTTTTCTTTTTGTGTCGTATCCATAATCTGGATTAGGGGCACGTAGTTTCTTATTTCTTCAACGCTACCAAGTATTGGTAATTCGTTGAAACTTTCACCTGCATGGTCAGGATCAACAAGGTGGAACCTCCAATTTGCATTTCGGAGAGAACCAATTGTGTGAATCCAAGCCTTCTCGTTCGCAGTGTAATCGCCTACAAGGGCTACTGCGTTGTAATCAAGGGCCATTTCTACTAATTCTTCGTTGGGTATTGGGTTTAGAGCCATGCGATAGCATCTGCTCATGGTACCTTGGTTTTGAGGCGAACATGTTCACTTGACATGTGTTCTATCATGGCGAGTTACTTCACCAGTTCTGACATCGATAAGTTCTGCAAATGTCTGGACACTATCTTCTCCAACAATTACTCCAGGGAGGTAGCCATCACAAACTCCAGATGCTGCGAAGATTGCATCATCTGAGCGACAAAGATCGGTTGCATCCCATAAGCGTGTCAAATCATCATCGACCATTTTCTCAGCCCTCTTTTCTTCTTCATCAGAACGGAAAACAAGTCTTCCTTCGAATACTCCACCAATTCCTCGTAGAGCAGTAGCAGTAATCACTCCTTCAGGAGCAGCTCCAATTCCTAGCAGCATATCGTAAGGGCCATCAGGTCGAGCCGCCCATATTGCAGCAGATACGTCACCGTCTCCCATTAGGTGCAATTGAGCACCGGCTTCTCGAATTTCTTTGAATAAATCTGAATGTCTTTCTCTATCAAGGGCAACTACCTTGACTTCAGACATCGGTTTGTCGAGGACATAAGCGGCCTGCTCAAGATTGTAGGTAACTCCTCCATCCAGACTAACATGTCCTGCTAATTCAGGACCAGCTGCAATTTTATCCATATAGCAATCAGGAGCATGTAGTAATGTTCCACGAGGCGCTGCAGCAAGAACAGCGATTGAGTTAGGAGTATTGTCTGCACAGTTATTTGTGCATTCAAGAGGATCTACTGCGATGTCAATTTGTAGTGCGCCTTCAACTCCGACTTGATTTCCAAGTTCTTCACCGATGAAAAGCATAGGCGCTTCATCTCTTTCACCTTCTCCAATAGCGACTCTTCCATCAAATGGAACCTTGTCAAACGTGCGCCTCATCGCTTCAACCGCAGCAGCATCTGCTGCGTTTTTGTCACCTAAACCACGCCACTCAGCGCTTGCAAT
>CAZEXE010000051.1:0-11814 GCA_964516645.1 uncultured Candidatus Poseidoniales archaeon | reverse complement strand
TCTGCTCAACCAATTCGGCTGCCGGATTGATAAATAGTACAACAAAGAATTGAAAAATCCCCCATAAAATTATCATTGTGCCCATCACAAAGAAGACTTCATCCTGCATTGAGATTCCAAATAACCCGACGGTTATTCCTGCAAAAAGGAAGAGAAAGCATCCTACTATTGATTCCGCCCAAATTCCATACCCAGGTAAAACACTGAACCACGGTTTTTTTTGTATTGTGTTTCCAACTTTTGGCGATAGTGGGGAATCAAAGTCACAACTCCTGCACCTAAAATAATCATAATTTTCAGAGATGGTAGAGTTCACATCATTTTCCGCTCCACAGTGAATACATGTGTTTATTTTGTCGGGTTTTTCATCACCAATCGATTCTGAATCTGATTTTGAAATCTTATCGAATTGGAACTTGCACTTTGGGCACCTCACCGCTCCAAAGTAGTTTGCCGATATTCGCATCCTCTTGCTACATTTTGGACAATCTATCAGGAGTTTAGTGCCCACGAGTAAAACTCATAATTGTAGTACATTATACTTGGGCCGTTTTCTAGTTCCTGAATTAATATCTAATCAACAATCGAAAATGGAAATTCGCAAGGGTTCATCCGAATACCCATGCGAATGGAATTAATGTTTGAATGGGCTTTGCGTGGGTCATTTTAGACGCTACCCATGCGAAAACTGATTGAAAAAATGTAGGAAATCTAAATTTGTTCAACTGAACTAATACGTACCAATTCAACTACCACTTCAATGTTTAATTGCTCATCATTGTCATTATTGGGAATGGTGCTATCGACATTAAGAGAAATTTCTACATCGATAACCAAGGGTGCTGCTTCGAGTCTAAAATCTGGTTCGGCCTCCTCTGCAGAGATTGCAGACACATTGCTCGGTGGTTGATGCCAATCAATACTCAATTCGATTTGAGAACAATCGCTAACTGTTTCTTCGATAGATTCGGACTCTGGGGCCTCTTCTGTATTTGGAGTATAGGACAATGATGCAGAAACAGTATCGCAATCAGCATCACCAAATGCACTTTCATCATAATCAATAGTGGTTGCAATTCTTTGAATCATCCAACCATCTGTGGTGAAATTTTCTGCAAGGTCCAAAGAAATTATCTCTGAACCTCCATCTGAGAGAGTGATAGAAGATTGTTCGGTCAGTGTTAAATTCTCATATTCCAAACTCCAATCTTTTTGTTCTCCGCTTCCAAATTCGTACCAAGAGTCAGCATGAGGATACATAATAATCGTATCAACGATTAACAACAATATGAAAACCATAGCGAATACAATAGAAGGCTTCTCTTCGCTAGGACTACGCAAAGATAGTAATTCATTCATATTACAAATCCCCCCCCGCCAAGTGCCAAACCGATAATTATTGTAATCACAACGATGCAAACTGTCGACATTGTCAATCTAAACAGGTCTTCCTCGACAAATATATCGTCTACTAAGTAGAGACTAACCTCTTCAGAACCACTAGATAGCGTTTCAAAAATGGTATCCTCCCATCCAATAACGAACGCCAGCATTACTCCAATCATTGCAGCAGAAATCAACTGTGGCATAGGGAGGAATGCCTGGATAATTTCGAATAAACTAGATGTCCAAACGGTAGCAAGTAATAGAGCAATAATCCTGATACGGCCGCGTATTTGGGGGTTCGACATATCGAAGAGGTTGAATCTTAGAGCGATGTAAATGATCAATATTGGTCTAATCAGCCCAAACATTCCAATCAATGCAAAGAAGTCCCACACCTGTCTGAATTCGCTTCCATTTTCTGATACCTTGATGACCATCAAATTGACTAAGCCGTAAATAAAATAGGCAAAAATTATTGCAGTCATTGCCTTATCTCTTTTTCCGAATTCGGCCATAACTTCCTTCCAGATGATAGTGAACAGACCAACGATGCAAACTAGATGTCCTGCGTGGGTTACAATAAGCAGAAATAGAGACCTGTCGACAGAAATGCCTGTTATACCCTGGAACATCAAATCCGCCCCTCCCAAGTAAAGAACAATGGGCCACTTTGTCATATTTCCACCATACAGTGCAAGCAACATCAATGCAGCAGCAATGGCTTGATTACGTAATATTTCTTCATCACTATCTCGATATAAGATGTACCAGCGAAGTGGAATAAGAGAAATAAGTCCTATCATCAAACCTTGTGAGATAACCCAACCGCTTGCGAACCAATATGTGACTACGAAAGCTTCAGAGTTCGCAAACATGACAATTATCGGAATTGATAACACTACTATGAAAGATAGAAGCAATTTTTTGCGGGAAGCAAATGCTGGGGCTGGAAAAATAAGTAATAATATGCTAATTTGTACAACTGTAAACAGATTTAGTGTAGAACTTGCCCCCTGGAGAGCATTCAATACTTCTACAGAAAAATTTTCACTTAGGCTTGAATATTGAATGACATATATGGTGAATATCAAACAATTGACAGAAAATAACAAACCCAGTTGGAGTAATGTCATCCGCAATGATAAATTGGATTTTTTGCCATCCATAGATAGCCAGACGAAAGAACCGCCTAGTAATGCCGCTAAGCCCATTGATAGTGCAAAAAGTTCCATTGGTGAACCTGCTGACATCAACTCTCGCCTTACCGCTCCCAATTCAACTGTGGTTTTGAATATACTACCTTCGATTAATTGAGAAATGTAGAAGATTGTGAATAAAAAAAGCCCCCCACAGAGCCGAAGTTCTGTGAGGGGCAAAGTCCCGCAAGGGCGTATCAACTATGCATCATTGCATCCTTAGTTCAAAGGTGCTCGATACCAGTCTTGCTTACGTTAGCCTTCTTGATCTTGTCAGGAAGCCACGCTGGGCCGTTTGCTGGCTTGTCCACAGTTTCAATGCGTCCGGTGAAGACGTGAACTCTCTTGGTTCCACGCTCACGCAGACGAATGTCTGTGTGTCCGCGGGTTGCAGCTTTTAGAGCTGCACCGCGTGGTTGTCTGCTTGCAAAAACTTGGCTTGTGTCTTTTCCGCCCTTCATCAGAACGAAGTACTTCTTTTCACCCATAGGTTATACCTCGTGCCGCCTACGAACTTCCAAAGGTTATAATGTTTCCCCCGTCAAACCGCTATACTGCGGTACATATTGGCCGCAGTGACCCTTTTCAGAACGCACTTTAGAGCAGTGCTGCGTTTAGTAAACCGCTCAAATTTCTGCTCCCGCGAGAGTTTTAGAACCGGTAACTCCAGGAACTTGACGAATTATATCAACAACGGTTTTTGCGATAACTCCCAAATCCGCAGCTTCTAATTTAATGATGATATCATAGTCACCAAATAGTAGAGTTGTATCTACAACATTCTCGATGTCTTTGATAGTCTGAAAGGCCTGATATTCTTGGCCGGGTGAAACATTGACTAGGACATATCCTACTGCCATGATTGCCCCAATCGCTCAACCATCAAGAACTCTATGTTCATCTGAGGTCTTCAAGACTCGTTCTATACAATTCCCACTGATCTTGTTCCCACTCCTCAGGCATAGGGCCATCAAGCCATTCCAAGAATTCCTCTAATGTCCATCCTTCAGGGATTCTCTGGTCCCTTTGAGGAGCCTCTTCTTCATTCTGCCATGTCTCAGGCAATTCATCTTCGCGCGCGCGTACGCGTAGAATAAGTAATGAAACAATTAGTACAATTAGCAAAATGCCTACTACTAAAGGTGGAGAAATCAACTCAGCACTATCTTCAGCCTCTCTTTCAATCTCTTCGCAGTCAGTAACACATCCTTCAGGCTCCCGGATCAGAATTTCTCCGGAATAATTTACGGTATTACCGCTCCAATCTTCACAACTAATCTCAATTGAGATATTGCCCTTCAAATCATTTGGTAGCAACCAAGAACTGGACCAGATACCAGTGTCATCCAAATCCGAAACTGCACTATCCGATTTGGCATAGATAATCACTTCGTTTTGCAAATAATCTATTGCACAATTTGCATCTATGCCATCAGCATCATCCATTTCAAGTAGTATTTCTAGTAGAGATGAATGAGATACATTCGTAGGATGAGATACTTCAATTTCAGGTGGAGAGTGCAGGAACTCGAAGTTGAGATAGGAGACTGAAGTGATTTCATCAATATCGGACACTCTTATGCCCAAGGAACCATCACCTGGAACGAAAGAAGAATCTAATTGAATTCTGAAATGGTACACAGCATTTTGTTCTGCTAAATCATTGCCACATGCGGTAGCACCTTGAGAGGGAGCTGTAACTATCCAACCATGTTGCTCTAGGCTCGCAGTCACATCACTTATCGGCCTTGATGAATGAATACGAACCACTGCATCGGCAGTCTGTCCAAACATTAGTTTCTGTATTTCTTCAGCATCTTGACACAAATCTATGGCAAGAATTTCTGGTGGACTAAGAACGATTGGAGTTTGGAATTGTGTAGAGTTGCTCGCACCATTTGCGCCGGTGATATTTGCTGTGATAATCAAATCTCCATTCTCAATACTTTCGGATGTGAATAATGGTATCATGGCGACTCCATTCTCAAATTCTACAGGTAGTGAATAAGCCGCTTGCCCAGGCCATTTTATTGTGAGGTCTCCGTATACGCCCTCTACGGAATCATCGTAATCTGTTGCAACAACTCTGATGTATTCATCCCCGCTACCGAGTATATTTTCCACACTTCCTCCCGCTTCATCAACAATGAATATCTGCGCTATAGGAGGTTGGTCTGAAATTTGAATAGTCCTTCTAGTCATGAAATCTCCGTCAGAATTTCTTAATTCTATTTTGAAAGAATCTAGACTTGTTTCAGTTGGCAATGTGAAGGATGCAACATAACAATGGTGCTCTGAACTACTACCAGAAACATAGGTTAGGCCGTCAATTTGCCCACGAGTTGAGGAAAATAATGGCGCTTGTGTAGCATGGTCGTGGTCGGTGTCTAAGGCACATGCCTTCAGTGTCAAAACATGTCCCCTTAACACTCCTGTTGTAGGATAAGAGGTTAGCACTGAAGCTCCTCCCCATTCAGGGTCGTCAACTCCGGAGATATGGATGCCAAACCAAAATGCGGGGGCATCTCTAATCTGAGCTATTCCATATGCGGTTGAGATAGTGGAAATATTGGATTCATCAGTTGTGTTCGCCATAATGTCAAGCATCCCTAATTCGACATCTGATGGCAAATCGATGGTAGTCCACCACAAGTAACCATCTTGGCTGCCAGTTCCTTGCCAATTCCATTCAGTGCTATTGTTTCCTGAGGTAATTCTCCATGCCATTGAAGCGGAGTGGATACCACTATCATCAGTAGCCTCGATACTGCAAACAAATCGGTCGCCTCGACTATATTGTGTCGAATCGCAGAATACATTTTCGATTATTGGAGCACTGTTTACCCACAGAGTTAGATCAAAGATATTGTTGTTGATATTTCTCTCAGGGTTTAACGGCGAAGTAGCATCCCAGCGAATAGCGAGATTATTCCAACCCTCTCGAGATGAATTCAATTGTAGTTTGATGATTTGGCGACTACCATTCTGTGCACCATTCGGCATTGTTAGACTTTGATTTTCTAAGACAATGCTCCCTAATTTATCCATAACTTTGAGATTACCAACAGCGTTACCAGGGCCAATATTTTGTAGAGCGATTTCAATTTCGAAGTATTGGTCTAGAGATACATTTTGAATAATTCGAACATCGATTATTTCGATATCGTGTACAATATCCGCATAAGGACTCATCTTTGGGTCTCCAACAACAACACCCATCCAACTTGTCATAGTATTTGCAGCAGCATAGGATTCTGCAAGATTATATCCACTTGAATAAGAGGAGAGTAATACGCTAGGAGAAGAAACAGCGGTCAGGTATGGTTCATACACATAGCCCTTGATTCCACTAGCACCATCTTCAAGGATATCTGCAACCAATGATTGTCCATATGAAGTACCCCAATTGAACGACCGAGCTCCTGTGCTCACAGCGGTCTCTACAATGGAACCATTGACCCAATCCATATGCGGTCTAATGACTCTTAGTACGGCTGAATCTACGAATAATGAGCCATCGGTTGATGTTGGTACAATATCTAATGAAATACGAATTTGCATCGAAGTAGCATCTTCGTGTGGTCTGAATCTCATCGTTTTAGAGTTCCATGATGTAGTGTAATCTTGTTTTGAAGATTCATTGTAACTGAGTTGAACTCCATTAGAATCGAATGAAGTAACTTGGATTTCATATTCTCCAAATACATCTCCACTTCTCTTGCCATAGGCATAAACCACCCAAGCATGATTGGTGAAATTAGTTGGAATATCGTGTATTGTCTCTAGATATGCGACTCCTTGGCCATTGCCGGAATAAGCGGTACAATTGTCGATAATATTCCGGTTTAGAACGGTAATCGAACTATTGGTTAGTGCGGTATCCCAAATCATCACATTGTCAATCATTCCTTCAAAGAATGAGTTTCCGGCTCGATTTACTCCTAATCTGTATAGATCGAAATTATTCACAGAACCATTAGGATAATAGTTTGAATTTACCAAAACACCATCCATATATTGGCGGGTTTGTCCAGCATCAAATACGGTAACTAAGTGACTCCATTTTTGAGGAATCACGTCTCCGAATGATTTGGTTTGATTATTGTGAAGTTTCCATTCACCGCCAGAAATCATGTGTTGGAACGATTGGTTTGAACCTGCATTATCATCTATTGCGAAGGTAGAAGCATAGAGGGTTTGATTTGTTGTATTTGCCCACACCCATTGGCTAATTGTGAAATTGCCTAACCAATCATCCACATTCACTTTGGCGTAATCATTGCTACCATCGAACCACAAGCAATCGCCATCGATACAATTCTTCCAATTGCTTGAATCCATTCCGTATAATGTGAAATTGGAACTGTTATCTACGCTATCATTAGATTGGCTCCCAGAACCTTCCTCAAAGTCCCATTGATGAATCAAGTTAGAAGATTGGGGCACATAATCTCCAGAGACATAGAATGCAGAGGCGGGGATGGTAGTTTTACTGACATTTGGTCCATCCCAAGAGAATACTAGACCATGTGGCCCACCACCTTGGAAGAATTCAATTCTGAAATCATGGTAACCGGCACTGAGATTCAGAGACGTAGAGTATTCTATCATTCCATGCATACCGTAATTTTGAATCGCACTAACGCCATTAATCCATAACTCGGAACCATCATCAGTATTGAGATAGAATGTCCAATTTCCATCTTCTGGCACATTGATTAGGCCACTAAATCTAGCCCCCCAATTATGCTTGAACCTATCATCTAGACCTGGATATGGATTTCCAGTAGAAGAATATGCAAGATCACTTTCTATTCGCACATGGTCAGGGGTACGGTCGATTAAATCAGGCATTGATGCCGAGTTGAAACTAATTCCTTCATTATCAAAATATTCTGCGTATATTCCAGATAGGAGATGTCCCGATTCTTGACTACATTCTGAAGAAACAGATGCCTCAAAGGCCCCGTTTCCACCTTGCTTGTTTGCAGTTTGATACGACCAATTAAAATCATCACCAGCAGAAACTGTGGGCGCAGAGATATTCCAATATCTTGATCCACTAGACCATGAAGAATCCAAGGTGTCGAAGCCACCATTGGCAAGGTAATTTTTGTTCCAGTTGCCATCATTGCTTCCCCAGGATGCATAGCCAATCACATTGGATATATTCGTCACGAATTCGGTTTCTTCATCGAAGTATACTGGTAGATTCATCGTTCCATTTAGAGTACTATTTGCAACATACAAATCATCGTTCCAGAATTTGTACCCCGAGCCATTTCTGTTGGTTGCTAAATCCAATATATGAGTGCCCCTTGATCCATAAGAATTGTTAGCTTTCTCAATCAACTCAAGAGCCGTGTCAACAGTATAACCAGTCAATCTTGTGACCAAGAAAAATCCATATTCGTCCCGACTGAATTCTTTCATTTGCTTTCCAGCAAGCGGCCCATAGTCGTGAGTGCTCCACCAATCGGCTCCAATATCAGAATCATAAGTTCCTCCTGCAAGTGCGATTTCTTGGTCGAATGATGCTTTATCATTACCTCCATTGATTCGCAAAGGGATACCTTTTGTGGTCACTAGGTAGTTTATGTCTGTTCCATTGTACGCTGATAACATTACTTTGAATGGGTCAAGGAAATAGGTGTTGAATTGATCTCTGTTTATCGTCTCAGCAGTTGGGTTTGATGAATTATCGAAAATGAAAACCCTCTCGGCACTAATATTTCTTGCAGTTACGAAAGCCCAGCCGATGGTTCGACTCACTTCAGATTCATTGTTGATTAAAACTGCAACATCACTGTAATCGACAGCGGTTGAAAGGTTGAATCCTCCCGGTACTGCAATAGTTTGTAACGGGGTTTCATTCCAAATGTCATTCTCAATGCTGAATCCATCGAAAATATTCTCTTGTATCTCGGTTTTTTCAACATTGGAAGTTGGAATATGTATCGTACTCACTACGAATAGCGCGACTAAAAATAGCGCTTTTCGAGTGGAGGACATATTGTGTTGGGCGGGATTATCACTCAAAGTCACTTCGCCTGATTGTATTTGCTATATTGGGGGTTTTTTGCATATTTCGTCAATGTGTATATGAAGGACGGCCCCCCCTGCTCAAAACATGGTCGAGTTGTATATGGCGCGAACCTGCCGATGGGGAATGGTTCGAGTCATTGGTGGTGAACTTCATTTGCAAGAAGCAGACGTTGTGATAACCCCTGCTAACAACCGCTTATCTGGAAGAGAGGGCCTAGATGCACAGATTCACAAAGCAGCAGGAGAAGAACTCCGTGAATTTTGTAGAGAGGTTAGTGTGGAACAACGAAAACTGAATCTACCACCATGTCCAGTTACCACAAATGTAGTATCCAAACCATTCGAACTCAAAGAACGGTTCAAGCATATTATTCACGTGGTTAGCCCAGATTGTCGCAGGCCAAACCAAGACGAGGCTCGCAGAGAATTGTTGCCACAAGCATATCATAACTTGTTTGAGACACTAAAGGGCATGAAAGGAATCAAGGTCGTTGTGGCACCACCACTATCAATGGGAGTGTTTGCTTACCCTCATCGAGAAGGAGCACGTCTCACTCTTGAGACTCTATTAGGAATTATGAATGGGGAAGAAGACCCAGGAATCAAGGAATACAATATTGTGGTAAAGGAAAGGAATTTCATCAACAATATGCGAACTGTCTATCGTGAATCTGAAGATCAACTTCCAGGAACCGATACTACGATGGTATGAGGTGGTAAAATGGTCGACCTGCCAAATTTGGTAGCTTCGGCGATTGAGAACGACAGGTCTAAATTTTCAGCTGCAGTCTTACTTTCAAATAATTCTAGAACAGTCAAAAAAATTAGAGAAATTCTGCCGAAAAAACTTCGTTTGGTAACTTTGACTTCATCTACAAAGGTCAGTGAAAGCCTCAAAGAATCAGGATTTGAGGTAGGGATTCTTGAAGAGTCACTATCTTCTCAAGGCCTATCTGTGTTGAATAGTCTTCATGATATTATTTTGCAAGGTCTTGGTGAAGGCCGCTTCAAATCGAATGATAGAATATTAGCAATTCTTGGAGAGCCAATGGATGGAGTGATTGTTATTGAAGCCAGTACTTTGGCTTCAAACAAATTGGCAATTTTGGCGAATGAGCACGAAATAGATATCGAAGTATTAGCGAAATTGATGGAATTAGCACGTCACATTGGTAGCCGTGGTCGTGAAGGGCATGCTGTTGGTGCTTTGTTTGCAATTGGCTCAGTTCCTAAACTTAGAAGATATTCCACTTCATTAGTTCTAAACCCATTCAAAGGTCATTCAGACGCAAAGAAGAGTGTTTTCACACAAAACAACCACGAAACTTTAGCAGAATTTGCTTGGCTCGATGGTGCAATTCTATTCAATTCAAAAGGAATTGCAAGCGATGCTGGAAGGTATGTGCAAGTTCCTGCTGGAATAAATCCGAAACCTGGGGAAGGAGGAAGGCATCTCGCAGCAAGAGCGATTAGTCAACTTGCGGATGCAATTGCAATCTGTGTTTCATCTAGTGGAATAATCACTCTGTATTCAAAGGGTAGAGAGAAATACCGTGTCAGGCTTTCTTAATTGCTTCATCCATCGTTAAATCTCCACAAGCAACCAGTCTTGCCAATTCTGTGGAGATTGTTAGGTTGCCAGCACTCCTAATTCTGGACTGTCTTTGAATCTCTTTCAGGTCCCCTTCTGTTGGATTTAATTCACGAATTTGGTATACTTTCTCTCCACCCATCAATGCAATTCTAGCAGCAGCATGTAGGTGTGCTTTAGTTCGGGAACCTGAACTGGTACGATACTCATTTACTTGTAAAGTCTCGATGCCTCTGAGAATTAATTGATTGATGATTCTGTCACGGATTAATGGCGCACCATCTCCAACTTTGACACACATTCTTTGGTGAGATACTGCGGATGACAAACCGATGACGTGGTCTGCAACTCCTTCTATACTTTCCAATTGAGCACTACCAATTACAACGCCATCTGCTAACCATGAAACTCCAGGTCTTGGCCCGGGGTCAACTCCGAAAACCAATTGGATTGCGGCATCCAAGCCTTTAGATGTTTGAATCGCTCTTTCGACTGAGATTTCTATTGTTTCTTCGGTAGCAGGGATTTCACCATCTTGAACTTCTTCAGGAGATGTGAGTAAGATTCCATCCCATTTCTCGCCTGATGCTAACATTACGAATTCACATTTTCTTCGCTTTAACTCTCGCATCAAATGGAAAGAAAGCCGGAAGTCATCCGTCCTAACCGCTATTCGGCGCACATACTACCCTACCGCTAATCACGCTTCAATCTGACGCGTAAACAGCGATATCATCAAAAGCACTTGACAATGATTCTCTATTGTGGCAAGTCAGTACGAGAGAGAACTTCGAGCAGTTCTCGCAGGAATACCAAAAGGAGTAGATGCGGTAACTAGATCATGTGACCCTGTTGCTAAGGCAAGAGCTAGGCAAGTAATTGAAAGACCGTTCTTAGTTGTGAGAGCAGCAGGTTCAGGTATGGAAGGTAGTGGAGATTTACTTGCACTTAGAGGAGATTTATGTTTCCCAATTGAAGTAAAGACTTCTAAGAAGCCGAAATTATATCTTTCAGGCAGAACTTGGGATCAATATCAATCCATGATTTACGAAGGTAAGCGTTGCGAATTAATGCCATTATATGCTTACAGACTGAAAGGTGTTAGAGGGGACTCATGGCGGATTTTTAGAGTAGAAGTGGGTCGTCTTAGTGGCAGACTAGGTATGCTGACTAGAAGGATTCCTGCCCTTCCTTTGACAAGAAACGGCAAACCATTCCTAGATTGGGAGAAAGGAATGCCATTACACAAATTCCTTGCACTTGTATGTCGGAGAGAAGCCAGCCCATCCCTAGAATCTTTGGACAAGCGAATCAAAGCGATTGATTTGAGCAGTGAAGAAGAATCTGAATCTTCGCAATTGCGAATCACAGATATGGTGCGCCGATAAGGAAAATTAACGCAATCAATAGCGTTAGTGACGAAATGGTTGATGCTTTTCGTGTGAAATGTTCAACCCATAATGGATGCAATTTGTACAAACCGGTTTTTTTGCCCAAATTACGAATACCGGTCATTACACCATGAACGATATCCTTGAACAGATGTCCGCCATCGAATGGAATCATTGGGAATAGATTGGTAAATCCAAGTAGAAT
>CAZEXE010000050.1:8238-11832 GCA_964516645.1 uncultured Candidatus Poseidoniales archaeon | reverse complement strand
AGTTCGGAATCGGTTAGATCTAACTCAAAAATCTTCTCAACTCCATTCGCACCAATTATGCATGGAACTCCAATGTAGACATCATCAAGTCCATATTGCCCCGTCAAGTAACAAGACGCTGGAATAACTCTACGCCTATCATTTAGAACCGACTCTGCCATAATCGCAGCTGCAGAACCCGGTGCATAGAATGCAGAACCTCTCTCAAGAAGTTTGACGATTTCTCCACCACCGCTTGCGGTTCTAGCACTGATTGCCTCAATTCTATCTTCAGACATTAATTGAGTAATTGGAATGCCACCTACTGTAGTATATCGTGGAAGTGGAACCATTGTATCACCATGGCCACCTAGTACCATTGGTGAAATGTCTTCTTCAGCACAATCCAATTCCAATGCGATAAAGTGAGCCATTCTTGCACTGTCAAGCACACCTGCTTGCCCAATTACACGGTTCGTAGGAAAACCAGTCACTTTCTGCATATGATAAGTCATCAAATCAAGTGGGTTGGTAACCATGACGATTGTAGAGTCCGGTGCATGGTCTCTGATGCCTGCACCGACTTGTGAAATAATCTCTGCATTCTTTCCAATCAAATCTTCACGGGTCATTCCCGGTTTTCTTGGAAATCCGCTTGTCACGACAATTACGTCGCTTCCAGAAATGTCATTGTAATCTGCAGTTCCAGTAATCATGCCGTCATAATTCAGGACATTGCTATTCTGGCTCATATCGAGCGCCTTACCTTTAGCAAATCCTTCAAAAATGTCGAGCAAAACTATGTCTGCAATTTTCATTTGTGCCAAAACAAATGCACAAGTTGCACCAACATTTCCTGCTCCAATCACTGCAATTTTTCTTCGTCCTGTTGCCATACAAAACTCTCCGATATTTCACCGCAAGTGTAACTTGTCCATAAGGATAGACGGTGTAATTCAGCACACCACATTCTACAATTTTGACCGAGTCGTTCAAGAACCGGATGCAGGTGGCAAGATTCATCGCGTGCACCTAGGTGCATACGCGAGGTGATGAGATGAAGATTGGAGTCCCCATGGAGCCAGAGGGTGAGACCCGAGTTGCAATAGTACCTGGAAGCATGAAAAAATTGCTAAAGGCAGGTTTCGAAGTCGTCATAGAAAAAGGCGCAGGACAATCAGCAAATTATTCTGATTCTGAATATACTGATGCTGGAGCAACCGTTGCTGATAGGGCTACAGTCATGTCTTGTGAAATAGTGATTTCAATTAGAATGCTCGATACTGGTGAATTGTCTAAGGGGCAAATTATCGCATGTGTAGCCGATCCATTCCGCCACCCTGAGAAAGTTCAGGCTTGCATTGATGGTGGTATTACATTGATGAGTATGGATATGATTCCTCGTAGGCTTTCTCGCGCACAATCGATGGATGTAAATTCAAGCCAAGACAATCTAGCAGGTTACAAATCTGTACTAATAGGTGCAGCTCAAGTTCCTAGAGGGATTCCTATGATGACTACCTCCGCAGGGACTGTTCGCCCAGCCAAAGTCGTGATAATGGGTTCGGGTGTAGCAGGATTGCAAGCAATCGCCACTGCTAAGCGACTCGGTGCTGTAGTGTACGCATCCGATGTAAGAAAGTCCGCAGCAGAGCAAATCGAATCTGTCGGTGGACGCTTCATCGAGGTCGATGGAATGGATGACTTCGAAGACGAAGCAGGTTATGCTAAGCCACTTACTCCTGAATTTATTCAGAAAGTGAACGACACGGTTTGTGAAGTTGCAAGTGATGCTGACATCATCGTTACAACTGCACGTATTTTTGGCCGCCCAGCACCAATAACAGTTCCTGCATCAGCAATTGAGAATTTCAAGTCCGGAGCAGTTGTTGTTGACATGAATGCTGATGTTGGTGGCAATTGTGAATTGACTAAGGCGGGAGAAATCCATACTACTGATAATGGCGTAATCATAGTTGGAACCTCAAACCTACCTGGCACACTAGCAAATACCGCTTCGATGCTTTACTCAAACAACCTAACCACTTTCATCACCAGTTTGGTGGACAAGGAAAACGGTTTCCAAATTTCTGAAGATGATGACATTCTAGTTGGCGCACCAGAAGGTAATGACTTCCATGTACCTGGCATGGGTGGTGTTCTGATTTGTAAGGATGGAGAAATGCATCCTAAACAAACCCGACTAGGAGGTGTTCTGTGATGACTCCTGAATTATTAATTGGCTCAATTACTTTATTCGTATTATCGATTTTCCTTGGTGTAGAATTAATCACTAAGGTTCCAGCAATGCTACACACCCCGTTGATGAGTGGTGCAAACGCAATCTCGGGAATCAGTGTTGTTGGAGCTTTGATTGGTGCCAATGTTGCTTACGAAGGTGGCGATACTGTTACCTCTGGAATTCTTGCATTCGTGGCATTAGTACTTGCAATGATCAATGTTGTTGGTGGTTTCGCAGTAACCAATCGGATGTTGAAAATGATTGCTGGAAAGAAGAGAGGTGCTTGAGATGTTCGAGGATTGGGTTTCTTTCGGCTACTTGATTTCTGCACTCTTTTTCATTTTTGGTTTGAAGAATCTAGGCCATCCACGTACAGCACCTAAAGGGAACCAATACGGTATGTTAGGAATGGCAATTGCAGTAGTCACAACCATCGTTGACTTGAATTTTCTACCAGGTGGCATTGTAGGTTGGACTCTAATCGGTTCAGGTATCCTCATAGGTTCGGCAATTGGCTACACTATGGCAGTCAGAGTAGAGATGACTGGTATGCCTGAAATGGTTGCTCTGTTCAATGGTTTTGGTGGAGCAGCTTCTGCACTTGTCGCACTATCTGAGACATGGAAGTGGATTGAGACAACCTCTCCCGAACCAGGCCTTGGAGCCACAGTAGCAATAGTTGCAGCAGGTCTCTCAGCATTGGTTGGTTGGATGACGCTTTCTGGTTCTTTACTAGCGATGTATAAACTGAAAGGTGGCATAGAAGTATTCGGCAAGTGGATTAGGACACCTACTTGGGGTCCTGCTTGGCTAAATCCTGTTAAGGCCCTACTATTCGTTTCAGTTCTCGCATTGATTTATCTTTCAATTGAGGACCCAACAAATACTGATTACATTTGGGCAATCATTGGAATCGCATGTATTCTAGGAATCATTCTGGTTCTTCCAATCGGTGGAGCTGATATGCCAGTTGTGGTAAGCCTGCTTAACTCACTATCCGGTATTGCAGCAGCATTTACTGGTTTCATTATCAATAACAGTGTGCTTATCATTGCTGGAAGCCTTGTTGGTGCTTCAGGACTGATTCTGACTTTCATCATGTGCAAAGCAATGAATCGACAATTGATAGATGTTCTATTCAAGTCATTTGGCGGTAGCGAAAAGCAAGAACTAACCCGTACGAAAGTTGGAAGCGATGCTGAAGAAGTTGCCATGATGGCAGAGGGTGCTCAGAAAATAATCATCGTACCAGGATACGGAATGGCTGTAAGTCAGTGCCAGCATCAAGTAAAGGAATTTGCAGATTTGATGCAAGACAAATTCGATACTGAAGTGAAGTACGCCATTCACCCTGTAGCAGGAAGAATGCCGGG
>CAZEXE010000050.1:0-8138 GCA_964516645.1 uncultured Candidatus Poseidoniales archaeon | reverse complement strand
AAGACAATGATGCTATTTGGCGATGGTAAGGCAATGATGACTGAACTGAATAATGCCATCAAGGACCTCTGAACAATTTGTTTTTCCGCCCCTATAGGGGCGGTGAGGGGTGACAATGTTCAATAGGGAACCACAGGTGGCCCTTGATAATGTCCCGTAGGTACTCCATCCTGCTGGTTGCTACTTTGGCTTTAATGCTGGCTGCTCCAGCCTTTGGAAACTCCCAGGGGCCACCTTGGGAGCATAACAATCGTATTGTTCCTGAAGAAGGTTGTTCGTGCCATGGAGCAGGTGGTTCTCCTTCAAATGAGGTGATTCTATCTATCTCTGGAGTTCCTAGAGTCTACGATACTGGAGCGCAATATAATCTAACCATCAGTCTTGCACATGCATCCAATTCTATCGGTGGATTCATGATTTGGGATTACGGTGCTGGCGAATTTAATGCTAGTGAAGGAACCAAAGAAGTAACAGATTCGGGTGGAGCTATTTCCCACTCATCTCCTAGCAATGATTGGACAATTACTTGGACAGCACCGGCATCTGATGTGGGTGATGTTCACTTTTCTTTGGCTGGTAACGCAATAGATGATAGTGGAAATGCCGATGCTGGAGACCATTGGACGACTCTAACATTCACAGTTAGTGCACCAGGTACTGCAACCGCTGATGCGGATGCCAGTCTAAGAACAATCAGCGTTGGAGATTATGATTCTTTATTCGGTCAAAAAACCGCAGAAGAATTGGAGGCTGAAAGGCAAGCAGAGATTGCAAGTGATTACTTTGAGCAAGGTAACCTATACTTCTGGACTACCCTCTCAATTCTAATCGTGGCCGCTGTTCTCCAAGGTGAGTTCTATGAGCGAAGATTTGGAGGAGGGCCTCCTCACCTAGACATGAGACTCGCCATCCCTCAAGGAATCCGTCGAGGTGCGCTCACTCTTGGTCTAGCAATTGGATTTGGTTGGGCTGTAGATACAGAATTACCATGGGGCTACACATTAGTTATTGCAATGTGTATGCTATGGGGTATTTTCGGAGTATACCGAACTGTAGTTCAAGCACGTGCTGAAAAGCAAGACATGGACTTGGTTTGATAACATGAATGATTTACACCTGTCTGGAGATGACAGGACTAGTATTCAATCACACCTAGATGAACTTTCACGACGGCTAACATCAGTTGTTATTCTAGTGATTATATTAACCGGAATTTGGTCAATTTCAATCGATGAAATATTGAACTATATTTTGAATCGATTAGATCCTTGTGAAAAATCATGTGTAAACATTTTTTCACCTGATGAATGGGCAGGCACTAGATGGTTGAGTGCCGCCTTGTTAGGTCTATTTACCGCTGCGCCATTTGCCATGCTGCAGGCCTATGCATTCGCAAAACCTGGTTTGTTACCCAGTGAAAGAAGAGCGTTTGTAATTTGGATGTTAATGATGTGGATTCTAGCATTTGGTTCCTTAATATTCACCGTTACAGAGTTCTTACCATGGTTGTATGCGTATGGGCATTCTTTCAATCTTGATACCGGACTTGTCGGAAGATATGATGCTGCAGAGATGCTTCGTATTTCAATTTCAATCGCGTGGGCGATAATCTTGATTTTGGCAGCGATGAGCATCGTTACGATTGCTGGAATGTCCAAACTACTGTGGTCAGGAAATGCTGGCTGGTGGAGACTAAGGATTCATGGAATAATGTTGATGCTACTGTGGCTGGTCATACCAGTTGGGTTGCCTGGACTTCTGTTTACTCTGACAATTGTGGCTTCAGGTTTGGTTGAATTGATTGGTTGGAAATCATTCAGAGCACCAATGCCTATTGGCCATGGTCTGAGAGATTTACTCGATTCTGATGGTGGGGTACACAGAGTTTTGTATGTCAATTGTAGTTGCTGTGGAACAGCCCCTCAAATCGAACCATTGAAGGGCATGGGCCAAGTGACATATGCAGCGGTATGTAGGGATCAAGACGAACAGGATCATCTTCTCGATGTCGTCAAACGATTCGGAGCAAATAAAATTGTATTTTCTGGATGTGTGATTGAATCTTTACCAGTCGATTACCTAGATTCATTGCGATTTTTAGGATGCACTACTAATTCGCTAAATCTCGCTCACATTGGCGTTGCAAGAACTGATGGCAACTTATTGGATTGTAATTTAGCAATGGCATGGCAAACTGAACCATGGAGCGAGAATAGTGCAATCGAGAGATGTTTGGATATTTTGCAGGATTCTGAAACATCTAGAATTCTTTGTGGTGAGAATTTACCATTTGGATTGAATCTTCAATCTGATGAAGCATGGATTACGAGTCCTACGGACTCGCTATTACAAAGAATTGAGAAATTAGGCATTTTAGTGAAGTATTGTAGCAATTGATTCAAAGAGCATAACAGTCACAATATTCCCAATGCGACCCATAATTGGCTGGCCAATTGCAGTTATGTTCTCGCTAATGTGTATGCTTGCATTCGCAAATGGAGATGCATTGAACGAATGGGTAAAAGAACATGCAATTACTATTGAGGCCGAAGAGACGGGGCCTCTTGTCGGTATTTCTGACCAAGAGGTATGGCTAGTAGTCCTAATCGATTTTCCAGACCAAAATGAGATGGTAAATTGTGACCAACAACGAGCTTCAAATCTGATTGATGATTCTGCAAGGGATCACTTGAATCAAGGATTCGGCCCCTCTTCTACTCTCGAAATAGATTATCACGACAGAATTGTTACCACCGATTATGGAATGGCTGACTACGGCCATGACGTAGATGGGGAAACCGATGTAGGAAGAAAGGGCGTAAATCCTCACACACTTGCTCAAGAAGTTGTTCTTGAAATCAAAAATGAAGTTTCTGATTGGTCGAAGTATGACCTAAATGATGATGGCTGGGTTGACCGATTTCTAATCCTTCATTGTGTGAAGCCTCAAGAGGATGGGGGTGGTTCCAATTCACGGATATGGTCTCACTTTTCAACAATTGAGGAAGTTGTAGAGTTACCAGATGATATGAAAATTTCACACTACACAATCTCGAGCCAGCACTCATCCAATAATTTTGGAACAGTGATGCATGAAATGTATCACCAACTGGGTGCTGCAGACCTTTATGCTGTTCACGATTCTACTGTCAACCAAGACTGGAAGGGTATTGGCAAGTGGGATATTATGGCAAGTGGTAACTGGAATGGAAACGGTGCCTGGCCTGCACTGCCATCAAGCCCTAGCATTGAATTGATTGGCGGAAAGAGACACCAAGATATGCAACTTGAATGGTTGCCAGGGACCGATTGCACTGGACCTTCCTATACCTTTCAAGGAATCTCACGTGGCGGAGAGTCGTTGAAAATTCCAATTGGGGAAGATGAATTTGTTTGGATAGAATATAGGAGCGACTACGGATTTGATGCTCATCTCCCCGGAAATGGACTATTGGTTATGCAACAAGATTTGCGAACTGCAGAATTGGAGGATAACTTAGTCAACTCACACCCTGAAAGAGCTTGGCTGAAGGTCATTGAAGCAGATGGCGAGCAAAATATGGTTGCTGGAAACAATGATGGTGAAGCAAGCGATGTTTTCTGGGAAGGGGAGCAATTTGGTTCAGAGGGTATTACCATTCGAAATCGTGATGGAATCTTGGTAGATTGGGTAGCAAATGTTACCGTCGAGGATGGAGTTCCAAGCATCGAGTTTTCCTCATCGGAGTGCGGACACATTACCGATGTAGACTTGCCAGATTATGGCTCGGTATTGACTCCGGATGACAATATCCCTCTCATCGCAGATTGTGCTGGGATTCAATACGATTTGACCAGCAGTGATGGAAGAGGAATTGTGGTTGAGGATGGCGAAATTAAATTCTCATCACCGGGAACAATAGGTGTTGTCGGATTGATTACAGGGACGATTACATGTTCCCAAGGAACTCCTTTTGACATACGGCATGATTTTGAGATACTTGGAAATATACCTATTGAATCAAATTTCAAGTCAAATATACCTGCAGTTAGTGTTTCAACAATTAAGGTTCCAGTTGAGTTCCAAGGCGAAGATTCTCAAATGTGGCTAGTAGGTGTTGATGGGCCATTGTCTCGAATCGCTACAACTGAAATAGATCAGGAATTATTTGATGGCTCGATTATTACCCTTGACATCAATCCATCTGGCCTACTTGAGGAAGGTATGATTGTCAAAGGTGAAATAATCCTTGCATCTGAATCAGGACATAGATATTCCATTGAAGTCGAATTAGTTGCTGGAGACCAAGAAGAGTCCACAATAGAAGAGTGGACTAGCCCTGCCAAACTAATACCAATTGCATTAGGACTTGCAGCACTATGGGTTATCTTGGGTATTCGTTCACCTTCCGGGCAAGTGGCGCCTGATGAGCAGGAAATTCCACCTGCTCCTCTTTATGGCGATGACCCATCCTTTGTTGACCCCTTCGGCGAGACGTACTGATAAGCAAACACCTTCCCAGTTAGAGGGAGATTCCTCTTCCATTTGCAATAGCCAAGGTGCATGATCTTCCTCAACACGAGTAGAGTAGACTCTCCATCTGCAACCGTACTTGAATCCTGGTCGCATAAGCAAACCACGGGAATTCAGTTCACCAAATAGATCTGTTACAGGATTCTCAACACCATTTATCCAATCCAGTTCATCCTGTCTCAAGAATCTGCGAGAGAGATGCTCAACTCCAAGCAATGAGTGGTCGGTCTTTGTAGCAGGGGTTAAGTGGCCTTTAGGTTCGATTATTGCAAGACGATAGATTGTTACATCCATCTCATCATCGACAATCGCAATCTCACCTTTCAAACCTCTTGAAGATAATGATTTAGTCCAGTTTAGCAAATCATCAATATCTAATTGATCCTTGGCCCGGGCCCATCTCACTTCAGCCTCCGCATCCTCTTTGTTTGGATGTGATTCTCTTGCCCATCGCAGCCATTTACCATCTATTGGCACTACTTTCTCACCAGCGCTGCGAACCACATCAAATGCCACAACTTTGTGTGCAAAATTTGCATTCTCTTCAAGGCGCGCATCAACCCAACCCTCTTCGAGTGGAACATGCCTGTGCCAATGGCAAAACATTACCTCTTCCTCAGACAAGATAATTCCCCCATCAACCGGCTTACCTAAAGCCGATTTTTGGTGTAAACGATTGGATAAAGGTGCTGAAATAAACCATCCATCCTCATGCTCATCTGGTGGTGGATTTGGCTTGGATGGAGACCCCTCACTGGACAAGCCAATGGGCCTAGTTGGCCTAGACCGCGGTTTGGACTTTCTGCCCTCTGCCATGTTAGGCGCATAGTGACCAGTCTTATGTGCCTCCCCCTCCCTCCCGTAGGGGAGGGAGGAGAATGGTAGACGGTTATCTCGGCACGATGACAACCGAAGAACGCACTTTGCTACACCTGTTTGATAACCCTCTTCCAGAGGGCCAATGGGAAGCTCCATTTGCTGTAACTCAGGCTGGAATTTCGGCTGCAGTTCATGTTCAACGCAAACACGTTCCTCGTACACTCAAACGCTTAGAAATCCAAGATGAACTGAAATCTGGACAGAGACATGTTCCAGGTGCTAAACAGCGTCGTAGAGTCTATGGTTTAACTGCTAAGGGTAGAGCACGAGCCAGTGCATTGCGCGACAAAATCTTGGCTGAAAGCGTAATCAAAAGTGGAGAAAAAGTGGTGCTAGGAAGTCTCCGAAAAGGTGGACAGATGACTCTTGATTTGCTTTCATTCGTGGATGAAGGCATGGTGTTTTATGACACTCCAGTTATTTCCCCTGTATCTAATCCAGAAGGTATTGCTTCACTTGATGCCCAAGCAGGTGAAAACCTTGTGAAAAGGATGTTTGCTAGGGCGTGGGAGGATGGTAAAATTACAATGGATGAGCAACAGTTGATTGCTGAAGTTGTAAATTTCTTGGGAATGCACCCTGAAAGGGTAGGGCGACTCTCCGACGAGGCTAGAAGAGCGCAAAATGTACCGCCACCAGAGGATGTTTATCGTGACATGTTACGACAAGCGCTGGTCGATGGTGAAATTGTCGAGGACGAAATCGCCTTATTGACCACAATGAGACAATCATTTGGAATCGACATGAAAACACATGAAGAATTGCTCATTGAGGCCCGGGCCGACCCAGTGCTGGATGAGGCAACAATGACATATCGTGCGACTCTGATTACGGCTTTGGAAGATGGAATGATTACTTCAGATGAGGATGCAATGTTACAAACTCTACGCGAAAATCTTGGTATCAGCGACGCAAAGCACGCCAGTTTGCTTGCAGAATTATTGGATAGAGATGATTGAAAAGGAATGGCCTTTGGGGTGGAAACATGGGAATGAGTGATGTAGAGCATGAGACTCACGACCGGTTGGTCAATTTGCAGACACAAATCAAGAATATGTCTGGTGATGTAGTCTTGGTTGGCGACATCATGTTGGATAGATACATCCATGGTTATGCAAATAATCTTAATTCCCGTGCGCCTGTTCCGGTTCTCAAAGAAACTGAGCGTTACGAAGATGTAGGTGCTGCTGCACATGTTGCAAGAGGTTTGGAAAATATTGGATTGGATGCAATTTTGTTTGGGGTAGTTGGTGATGATCAACCGGGTGGCAATATCATTGAGGCACTTGAGGACGAAGAAGTCGAGTGTGACGGAATTGCAATTATTGAGGATAGAGTTACTACTGTTAAAACTCGTTTAATTGCTGGTAGAGAATATCTTATTTCAAGCCAACAACTTCTGTTACGTTGGGACATCGAAGATGATTCACCCATTGATTCTGAAGCACATTCTACAATTATTGACCAAGCGGTATCGCGAATTGCTAGCGCAGATGTTTTGGTCATTTCCGATTACGGCCAGGGAGTTATTACCGATGAAGGAGCTGCTAGATTAGTGAACGCTGCAAAGATTGCGGGCGTTCCTGTGATTTGCGATCCTAAACTAACCGGTTTACACCGTACTGTAGGTGCCGACTGGGTTATATTCCAAACTCGTGGATTAGATTTGATGGCTAAAAGAATGGCCTGTAGTGATTCTTCAGAGGCGGCAAAGATTCTAATCAAAGAAAATCAATGGAGTAACTTAGTAGTTCTTCAGGGAGAAAATGGCGTCACTGTTTACACTAATGATGAACAAGCCATCTCTGCCCCATGTACTCTTGCTGAACCTCGCGGTGCGATTGGAATAATCGATGCTGCTGCTGTCGCTGTTGCTGCTGGAGTGAATCTAGGGCTGGAAGTAACAGACATTGCACACCTCGCGAATGCTGCTTGTGAATGTATTATGAGCGGTACACAAAACTTCACACTAACAAGTGATGATTTGGCCAATCGTCTTGGTGAAGTTGCGTGGAGTTTGCAAATTTCGCAGAGGTGAAAATTTGAGTTATTGGGTGCGGCCCACTACTGCAGATGTGGGTATACGTGCATTCGGCCAAAACCAAAATGATCTACTCATGGAGATGACTCGAGGAATGCAATCGATTTTGCTAGTTGGAAATCAAGACCTAAACGCACTAACTCGCAAAGCAGCACGCTGGGAAGTTTCTCACGAAGGAGATTTAGAAATTATGATTGTAAAATGGTTGGATGAAGTATTGTATCGAAGTGAAGTCCACGACGAATTTTTGCTAGAATGCCAGCCGATTATTAAGGATGGATTGATTGAGGCTCAAGTTTCATTTGTCCCTAAGGAAGAAGTCGAACTAGAAATTGAAATCAAGGCAGTAACCACTCACGAATTTGTATTTTGTCAAGTTGACGAGGGCGAGGTAATCTCCTCTGACTGGCCTGAAGTTCCTTCGTTCGAGGGACCTGGTTGGTACGGAGATGTAGTCTTCGACATCTGAACCAATCATATTGAGGAGGTGGGAATTCCGAGGGTGGACCCTCGTACCCATGAGCCAAATCCACAGGCTTCCTCCGTCCCGTTACCCCACGGCACCCATGGCCCCAGGTAGGGCTGCTCCGTTCCCGGCCTGACCTGTTCCCCCGGTTATTCAATTCCCGACTCCTTCCGGTTTCGGTTCGTGACACCCGGGTCACGTGGGGGCGAGACATCGACGTCCGCCTGTGGGAACCCATG
>CAZEXE010000049.1:0-12063 GCA_964516645.1 uncultured Candidatus Poseidoniales archaeon | reverse complement strand
AAATTATTGAACCAAAAAATATTGGAAAGATTTTTACATTTTTTACGCTACTTCTCTTTTTGTCATTCATCTCAGAACCATTACAAGAAAGGGGTGATGTTTCACTTCGCCTAACTGCAGTGCTCCAGTTTTTACCATACTTTTTCATTTTCATAATGTTGAATCCAAAGAGAATGATCCACAAAATAAGGAAAAAAAATCCATACAACAAGATGGTTTTTGCCCCGGTACTTTGGTTGCCATTAATCGGAATTGCAGCATATATGGAAACTATGGGACATATCGAAACCACAAATGCGATGATGTCATACTACCGGTGGATTCTCATTTTTGGAGTAGGGTTCCAAGCCTTATGGGGATTTGTTACTTATCTTCATGATGACCACAAGAAACTGTCAATTCATGCAAGAAAAACGCTTTGGCTCGTATTCATATCAGTCAACATAGGAACCATCATTACGATTTATGCCATGGGTTCTAGTTGGTATTATGGTGAGGCGATATTAAAATATCCACGTGCAGGAATCGCTGCTTATGCACTGTCTTACATTTTCATCCTAATTCATTGGATTAAGGAGACTTTCTTTAGTTTAGATGATTGGCACAAAATTCCAATGTTTTACGACCAGTACTTGGCAAATCCAGAACAAGGTTCTGGATCCTCAGAAAAGAACTAATCCAGTAATCTCAGTGCACTTGGGGCGAAACCTAAGACCGCTAATTCATCTCCATCTACCATTCTAGCATGTCTGCTCATTTCATCTGCCAAATCATACGAGCCCGCTTTACCTTCCCAAGAACCCGTCTTGATGAGATGTGCAATATCATCAGCAGTTAATTCATCGATTTCAACTATCGCACTTTCTACGAAAAAAGTCCAATCGCCACATATCTGAATACCTGTTGCAGACCAAACTTTGTGGCGACGGCCGGATAAGCGCTTTATCATCGATGCAGCCTCCAATTCATCATCCGCTTTACCTATCGCAACATTTGGGTCATCAGGATCCTCGAGCATAGTATCTGCAACAACTACTGCAGCAAAACGATGTCCTGATGATACAGCTTCGCTTTTCCTGCGACAAATTGTCAAAACTTGAGAGGGTACTAGCCCTGAGGGAGGAGTCTCATCAATACCTGTAAGTGCCTCGACGTGTACCGGTCCAAACCTATCATTTAGAATCTGAGCACGACGCTTAGAAGCGCTCGCTAACCAAATTCCCATAACACCTCCTTTGGGGGTCACCTTGAAGAGAGCATCGCTGTTACATCGTACCGGTGAGACGACGTGGGTGACATCGAAAGGATTCCAACACACATCGCAGGATTGGACGAAAATATGCAAGGTGGAATACCTCAAGGGCACATTTGTATCGTTGCTGGACAATCTGGTGCAATGAAGTCTTCAGTCACATTTTCACTATTGTATAACGCTGTTTTGTATGGTGAGACCAGCGGAATTTATGTCACGCTAGAGCAAGGAAAGGATTCTTTGCGGTCACACATGTCTAACATGGGAATGAATGTTGATGACCCTAGAGTTCGCAATCGAATTGCAATCATTGACCTCTCTGACTTGCGTGTCCAACTTGATGAGCAAGGGATGAGCAATCGGATCGATTGGATGGGTCAACTGATTAAGCAACTAACCTCTTATCGCCAGTCGATTGGATTCGAACTTCTTGTTTTCGATTCCCTAGGTGCCTTCTTCACCTTAACCAAAATGGAGAATCCTCGTGATGAAATCTTCAGATTATTTGAAGCATGCCGCCGCTTGGAATTAACCTCATTCTTCATCTGTGAAATGACTGGAGAAGACCACAAACAATTCGGTGAATATGGAGTTGAAGATTACCTTTCAGATGGGGTAATGCACCTAACAATGGAGAGAAAGGACGACGATATTACTCGAAAACTAGGAGTAATCAAGATGCGCCATACTCACCACAGATTAGGATACTCTCCAATCCTTTGGAATGCTGAGGACCAACGATTCACAATCAAATGATGCCCGCGATGGTTTGATGTTCTGCAAGGACATCCGGCTACCATGTCAGCCCGCCTTTTGACCGGACTTATCGCCCTGATTCTTGTTGGTGCAGCCTTTGCCAATCCTGGTGCGATGTCTAAAAACGACTTAGTAGAAAATAGTACAATTTTCAATGCGACTAACACTAGCCAGTTCGATGGAGGCTCTAATGGAGATGCCGGAAATACATCCAACACATCGGTAAGTTTGTCGAGTAATAATATGAGTACGATTGGCTGGGTAGATGATACCACTGATGCATGGGACGTCTACGAAGTATGGATTCCAAGTGGAGAGTTATTGTCTGTTGAATTGTCCTTCCCTACCACGGAAGACTTCGACCTCTATCTCGCTAATTCAGCATTGACTTTTGCTTACGATTCCAGTGAATTTTCCAACCCTGAAGTGGTCAGCACTGGTGGCACCAATATTTCTTCAGGAGGCGTTTATGTCTACATTTTGGTAGCGGCATACACTGGATACGGACAATATACTCTGAATCTAACATTTAGCATACCAGTGAGCCAAAACGATGCGGGTTCTGGAGGAGAAGCTAGCGCTCTTCAAGCAAATGCTCTAACTCTTTCCGCAACCTCAACAACCTATTACGGTTGGATTGACGCTACTACAGATACCGCAGATTTGTACAATCTAACTATTCCAAGCGGATACGAATTGTATGTGAATTTGACATTCCCTTCAAATGGAAACTTCTCTCTTCTAATGATTGATTCAGCATGGACATTCTATGTTGATTCAGACTTCGGCGTAACCTCTGGTTCCAGTTCTGTAACTACCAATGGAACAAACCAATCCGCTGGAGGAGTGATGGTATACTTCGGAGTTATCGCTAATTCTGGAACTGGAAATTACACTATGCAAATCGCATTAGTCAACCCTAATACGCCACCACCTGTTTCGGTGATTTCTTCGATGATCAACAAGAATTTAGCAACCAATTATTTCTCTGGATTGACTATTGGTACGAACTACACAATGGATTTCCAAGTCTTTGAATATCCAATTAACCAAACTGGTGGTAATTCAACTTCGACATATAATTGGGTTGCCACTAGCAATCAATTATGGTACAATATCTCTTTGTCTAGCCCTGATATTGAAGGAACATACGGAATATTTACAATGATATCAATCGGAACCAGTTTAGTTGCTTTCGACTATGATATAATGTACTATGAAATGTTATCAAACTCGATTACTAGTTCAACATCTGCTGGCCTTGCAGCAACAAACCTCACAGTTGGGGAGAATTACTATGTCCAGTGGGCATACATGGATAATGTCACTAATTCAACCGTTGATTATGGCTGGTCTAACTTCACAGCTACAAGTTCATCTTGGAGTTCAACATTGAGTATGAATCCTATAACAACTGTCAATGAGCATGTTTTGATTGCCTTAATGCATAATTCTTCATCGATTATGGTAGGAGCTCACGAGACCAGTTGGACACCACCGCAGCCAACAGTTTCGATAACTGGTGTAACTACGAACATCAATTCAACTACAAATTCTGTTAGTTTCACAATGGGCACGCTTAACACGGGGTCTATGTACTCTTATCAGACCACCATTAGTTACTACTCTAATGGTACTACAATTGAAAGTTCAGGAATGATGAATTTCACAGCAACTGCAACTTCCTATACCCCTCAAGCATACAATTACAACACACCAAATGCAAGTGGAATGTATTGTGCCGAAACGATTCTGTACCTTGGAAGTACCAATGTAGATTCTGACGTCAGTTGTTTCAATTTGTCTTACGATGATGACGGAGACGGTGTGCTTAACGAACAAGACCTATGTCCTCAGACTCCAACCGGGGCTACTGTCAACATGTACGGTTGTTCTGCATCACAATGGGATACTGATGGCGATGGATACATGGATGATGTCGATGCATTCGTTAATGATTCAACCCAGTGGTCAGATATCGATGGCGATGGATATGGTGACAATCCAAACGGAACTTCACCAGATGAATTCATCACTGACCCCACGCAGTGGAGTGATTTAGATGGAGATGGATATGGTGACAATCAAAGCGGTGTGAATCCCGATGAATTCCCATTCGACTCCACCCAATGGAAGGACACCGATGGTGATGGATATGGTGATAATATCAATGGCACAGCAGGTGATGTTTACCCAACCGATTCTAGCCAATGGGCCGACTCTGATGGCGATGGATATGGCGACAATGATTGGGGTAACAACGGAGATGCATTCCCCGGAGACCCAACACAATGGTCGGATACAGATGACGATGGTTTCGGAGACAATCCGAATGGAAATAACCCCGATGCATTCCCTAACGATGGAACACAATGGGCAGATTCAGATGGCGATGGCTATGGAGATAACCCTGCTGGAATGAATCCTGACATCTATCCTAACGACCCTACTCAGTGGTACGATTCAGATGGAGACGGATTTGGAGATAATGCTAATGGAAACAATGGTGATCGGTGTCCAAACACTCCTGCAGGTGAAGTAGTGGATGAATTCGGTTGTTCCGAATCTCAAGTTGATTCAGATGGTGATGAAGTAGTAGATGATGCGGATTTGTGCCCTGGGACTATGCCGGGCCACGAAGTGGATTCACAAGGATGTGCTGAAACGCAACTTGACGATGACATGGATGGAGTGAACAATACTTGGGACTCTTGTCCGAATACTTCTCCTTCCTCGATTGCTGACAGTTCCGGTTGTTCTCCTGAACAAAAGGATAGTGATGGCGATGGCGTAGACGATTCTCGAGACTTATGCCCAACAACTTCCGCTGGGGACGAAGTCAATGGAGTAGGTTGTGCTGATTATGAAAGAGATGCCGATGATGATGGAATCGATGATGCACGTGATGATTGTCCAGGAACAGAAAGTGGTGATGAAGTAGATTCCAACGGCTGTTCTTGGAAACAAACCGATTCCGATTTAGACGGAATTACCGATGATAAGGACCAATGTCAACTAACAATCCTAGGTGCCACAGTAGATCCAAACGGTTGCAGCGAGGCTCAATTAGACGAGGATGATGACGGTGTTCAAGACTCGCTTGATGATTGTCCAATGACCGCTTCTGGAGTCATGGTTGACGAAAATGGTTGTTCAAGTTCACAAAACGATAGTGACGAAGACGGCCGTGACGATGCATCTGATCTATGTCCTGGAACTGTTGCAGGCGCACCTACTGACCTAGATGGATGTTCTCCTGACCAGAAAGACAGTGATGATGATGGTGTTTACGACCACATGGACAAATGCTCTCACACTACTGTCGGCTCATTCATTGATGATGATGGATGCGCAGATGACCAGAAGGATAGCGACGGGGATGGAGTTAGCGATGCTAACGACGCCTTCCCAAACAACGCAGATGAGACTAAAGATACAGATGGTGATGGCGTTGCAGACGGAGAAGATTACTTCCCGAATGATGCTAGTATGTCACATGAAGATGAAGCCAAAGACAATTCATGGATAATTTATGTTCTATTGTTTGTAGTACTATCTTGTGTTGTAACAATCGTAGTTATGCGTATTGGTACAAACCGCAATTCTGGTGAAAATGTATTGGAAACAACCGATGAGATGTTGGGTGATGCTCTACCTGCTGAATCGCTGCAAGACATGGCAGCCCAGATGTCAGTAGCAACCACGCCAGAACAATGGACTGATGCATCTGGTATTCATTGGACGCGCCAGCCTGATGGTTCGCTGATGTTCTTCGATGTAGCCAGTGGCGAATGGAAATTCCAGTGATTACTCAACAGTAACCGACTTGGCCAAATTACGTGGCCTGTCTACATCACAACCCAGAGCGATTGCAGTTTTGTAAGCAATCAATTGGGTAGGAACTACGGTCAGTAATGGCATCAATAATGGATTGCATACAGGAATAGGGATGGAAACATCAGCTTCTTCAGCGGCTTCATCACCCTCTTCATGGATTAA
This sequence comes from uncultured Candidatus Poseidoniales archaeon, assembly GCA_964516645.1. Lineage (GTDB taxonomy): Archaea > Thermoplasmatota > Poseidoniia > Poseidoniales > Poseidoniaceae > MGIIa-K1. The sequence goes on along the minus strand of CAZEXE010000049.1, from coordinate 6,056 downwards.
AATAATTCGAGCACCGCGTGCACGACATTCGTGCATTGATGCAATTGTTTTCTCACGGTGTTTGTCGTTTGGAAGGATGATTATTACTGGACTTCCATCTTCAAGAAGTGCAATCGGACCATGCTTCATTTCACCTGCAGGATATGCAAGGCAGGGAATGTATGCTATTTCCATCAATTTCAAAGCGCCCTCACTTGCAACCGGTGCAGAAGACCCTCTGCCAAGGAATAAAACGCTCTTGGCATCCTTTACCAACTCGACTACTTCATCGATTGGCCCAGGGTTGGAAAGGTAGTTTTCCATCAGGTCTGGAATCTTCTCAAAGTCCTCAATAATTGATTGGCCCTTTTCTCGAGAGAATGTACGAGTCCTTCCAATTCTCAATGCAAAGAGCAGAAGTGAGGCGACCATATTTGTGAATGCCTTAGTCGAAGCAACCGCCTGCTCTGGACCACTGTGAATATACACACCTTGGCCACATAATCTTGCAATAGTCGAGCCAACAACGTTGATGATGCCATGAACATCTCCACCCTTGAGATGAATCTCTTTCACCGCAGACAATGTATCTGCTGTTTCACCTGATTGAGATACTGCAAAATGTATTGCATTCGGATTGATTACTGGATCATTATATCTAAATTCGCTAGCAACATGTGCAATCGCCGGTATTCGTGCCAAACTCTCAATTGCTAATTGACCGATTCTACATGCATTTAGGGCGGTTCCACAACCGATGAGCCGCACTTGTGGAGTTGTTCTAAGTCGAACAGGCTCAAGTCTTAAGCCTCCCAATTTTGCACTTCCATTTGCTTTGTCAATACGACCAGCGATACACCTTCTCAAAGCCTCTGGTTGCTCATGAATTTCCTTGAGCATATAATGGGGGAAACCAGCCATATCAGCTTCACCCCATTCATCTTCAATAATCGTCATACTGGTTGTAGATCTTCCACCTTCCAGTCGAGAAATGTCAATTCTTTCTCTGGTTACAACCGCCAAATCTCCATCCTCTAAGAAGAAGAAATTCTGTGTATGTTGCGATAAAGCATGTGGGTCCGAGGATACGAAAGATTCACCTTCTCCTTGACCCAAAATCAGCGGTGAACCATTCCTTGCACAGATAATCAAGTCATGGTCCTTGAACAAAACACACAATCCCCATGTTCCAGTGACTCTGGAAAGTGTTTTCCTAACCGCATCAAGTGGTTCTAATCCTGAATCCAAACCAAGTGAAATCAGATGGACTAAAACTTCTGAATCCGTTTCTGATTTCAAGATGACTCCTTGTGCTGCTAAGCGGTTTCTGAGTCTTCGGGCATTGTCAATAATTCCATTATGAACTATAGCAACACTCTCATTTTCGTTTAGATGGGGGTGTGCATTTGCGTCTGTTACTAAACCATGAGTTGCCCATCTTGTATGTGCTATTCCGGAATTTCCTGCAATGTGATTAGGCAGAATCTTGGTTAATTCTGACACCTTCCCAACTTTTTTGTGTACTTGGAGGCTACCATTACGAACAACAATTCCCGAAGAATCATATCCTCTATACTCGAGTCTTCTCAGCCCTTCAACCAATAATGGGGCTGCGGCTCTACCGCCAATAAATCCGAAAATTCCACACATGTATTAACCTCACATGTTGATTACTTCTGAACAGATTGGACAATCCATTTTTCGTAAAGTCATATCTTTGACTGTCAAATTAGCGCCACATGACCCACAGGTTACTGCTCTTTGTGGCGCAGGTATAGCAGGTAATGGCAAAACACCAGGGGCTGGTGGCATCGGCAATTCTCCAGGGGCAGGCGGAGCGGGTAGGGGTGGTAAATCCGCTAACTTCGGTAATTTGATCTCTGGCAATTCATCTGGCGGAGGTAATTCACCTAGCGGGGGTAATTCGCCTGGAGCAGGTAATGGAGGTAGGTTCTTCGAGAGATTTTCGAAAATTTCCTTGGCTTCTCTGTCATTCTTTCTCTGTATTCTTCTCTCAAGACGCTTGGAAGCAGTTCCAGCTTCGACCTTTGCTTCTAGTTCATCCGATAAGGTATGGTCATCTATTTCTTCCTCATCTTCCAAAATGACATTTGGCATACTGCTTGAGACCACCAATTCAGATTCTCCATCTGTATTGATTGCTACTAACGGACCATCGTCTTCTTCAGTCTCAATTAGCAACTCGAGATCGCCTGATTCAGATGAAACTTCTAATTCTTCTTCTTGGCGGTGAGAGCGACGTAATACAACGATAACTGAGACAAACAAAATCACAAGGAATCCACCAATTGCACCCAATGCCATCATCTTGTCTTTCTGAGTCTCGCCTGGTAGTGGACTCAATATTAATTTAAGGAATCCACCATCGCCATCATCCCCAGTATTTGCGTTGATATTTGCTATCTTTTTGGCACTTATCTGACCTGAAGGAGATGACATGATGACAATTGCATCTTGTCCAATACTACCTGCACCAATCACATGCCCTTCAGCAATCAAATTGGATAAGGCGATTTCAGAATCTCCGACGTTGTACATTCCATATCTTGTAACCGGGCCAAGTACTCCAATTTCATCGTGATACACTTTAATTTCATCTTCTGAAGTATGCATCATTACAATTTTCGTAGTTCCTGGTGAAGAGATATTGCTATATTCTTCAACCGACCAAATCGAGTCTTGTACTACACTGATTACTTCTGCTGACCGTCCACTACCTTGAATCCAGGCTGCTACAAGCACATCTTTGTCCTTGTGTTCAACAACCATCATCTCAGGCATACTTGCGTCATCACCAGCAGGTGCTTGGAAATTGAATGGGGTTTGTGAAATAACTCCATGTGCATAGAACAGACCAACTCTTTCGATTCCTGTTATATCGTCACGCATAGCCTGATACAAGAGATGTATTTCTTCCTCACCAATACCAACTGCCAAGGCATCTCCATTCTGAGGTTTGATGTCAATGTCTGAAAGAACAGTCATTTTTGTAGTCCAACTTGAGGACTTAGCATCGTTGTTGTGAATCATGAATATATTGGTTATATCATTCCATGACCCACCTGTCAATATGTCTCGGTGATATCCGGCTAAGACGATTTCATCACCACGTACTGCTAGGTCAAAGCCCCAATAACTACCTTCAGATTGTTTGAGAGGAGTGAGGTGTGAAGAGGTTTGGCTCTTATCCCCTAATAGGCCAATACTAGCCATTCCAACATCGGTCATAGTGTATCCCTGTTGGTCGGTGAATCTCTTGGTCCATGCTAAATGAACACGGTTATCATCTCGTAATACAAAGGCGAATTCGCCAGCCCAATTTGATTCAATCAATGTATCGGCAGGCATCGAGAAACTAGGAGTTAGGGTTCTTGCATGCAATTCCCCATTCTTAGTGGTAAACAACAAACCACCGCCTTCATCGCTATCAACACCTTTCTGTATTCCAACAAATCCGAGAACTGCTTCTCCTTCTGAAATCGTTAATCCGGTCTTTGACCCAACTTTATACTCATCAACAACTACCTTGAATCGCAATTCTGAGTATTGAGTGTCAACTCCATTTCCTTCGAGTAAAACCCTGTGCTTGACAACGCCAATAGAATCGTGTGTATGGGTGAATTGTGCCTTCGCGCTACCAGACGAACTTGAAGAGCCTGGAATTACTGAAAGTGTTCGAGTGTCTCCTTCAACCCAACCAGCCTCGTCCCAAGTATACAATGTCACTTTGATATCCGTAGCATCGGTTTGACCCAAGTTATCGACTCTGACATTGATTGTGTATGGGTTTGGATTTTCAGAATCTAGGCTCGGCAAAGGAATACTCGAGTAAGTCGTAACTGCACTGGTAAGGAATCGTAATGTTGGTTCAACCGGTCTTTCTTCGATTTCAAATTGGAATGTATATTCGTTATCACTCTGATCATCATTCATCATACCATTTGGATCGATTTGTATAGTAACATCATGAACTCCTGCATCGGTTGCCCACCACCAAAGAATTACTGAAATGGTCTCACCCTGTTCAAGCCGTGGTATTTTGCCCTCACTAGGATAGGTGTTTGATTCATCACCGGGGGCATCCAGTTTCAAATGCAGGTCTGTAGCATCTAGGTCACCAGTGTTAACTACATTGAAGTGAATTTCCAAAATCGTACCTGCTACCGCTTTGCTTGCAGGTAAATCTTGATCGTAAATTTGTACAGTTCCCTGGAACCTTAATTCTGGAGCCGCGGGCATATTGTCAATAGTGAATGTTCTGCGAACAATATCTGATTCTGCCCCACTCATATTGACTAACTTAATCGAAATTTTATGTGAACCATCATCGACTTCGGTTGAATCCCAAGTGAAAGACCAATCCTGTGTAGAATAATCTTCATCATCGAAGGAATGAGCATTTCTCCACTCTCCAGCATTCACCCTGTACATCAGGTGGCTAGGCTCAATACCTTGAGCAGTGCCACTAAAACTGACTGTGTCAGTAAGTATTGAACCAGAAGAAGGTGAGCCAAAAGAAACCATCATCTTACCGATGAATCCCCATCTAAAGTCACTGGAAACTAATTCATCTTCACCAATCGCGTTAGCTTCGATAATAATTCCAGTCTCGTCTTCATCATACCAATCATTCTTGATCAATACATCGAGATACCATGAATCAATGTCGCCACCTGCAGTAGTCCAATCCATCAAAACCTCTTCATCAGCATCTTGGTAATGTTGGGTAATTCGAATATCGATTCTGTCCCAAGGGCCACTACCATTTTCTATTCCGCCACTAATTCTAACCATATCTCCAGTGATGAACCAAGTTCCATTTGTCAAATCTTCAATCATTACACCAGTTACGGTTTCATTTCCAGGTGGAGGCGTTACAATACCGCCTCCGCCGTCGGTCAGGGGAGTGCAAGAGCGTTCCAATGACCAGTCAACTGCGCAGGATGCGTCGAGTAATCCGAATCCCCATTCATCATTCCATCTATCTGAAACACTTGGCTCAGAAGCGGAACCTTTCTGTTCGCTAGAATTACGAAGGATGTCTTTAATCTCCATGGGTTTGAGATCTGAATTTGCTTGTAGCATCAAAGCGACTACTCCTGAAACTATCGGAGTTGCCATAGAAGTTCCATCTTTGGACTCATATGCATTGTCGGCCGTTGGACGGGGAGAACCCGGAAATGATGTCCCGGTGGCGGCGGAAGCAGAATAGATGCCACTGCCATATGCTGTAATATCCGGCTTTAATTCATCCCAGTCGTCGTCATCATTATCGCTAATACGAGGGCCAGAGTTGGAGTAAGAAGCCATGAAATCATCGGTCCTGTTTATAGTATCCGAGTTGTCTGCTGAACCGATTGTAATCGCTCCATCAGCGCTTCCTGGTGAAGCGATTCTTTGCTTGCCGTCATTACCAGCTGCAACAATACAAGCAATATCATGGTCGTATGTTGCATTGTTTACCAAGCGTGCTTCTGCACCAGTGCCGTTATCGCCACTATCCTGATTGATTGGATTGCCAATTGAACCAAATGACATCTGACCGATTTGGATACCTTGAGCACCGTTACCCCAATTGGTATCTTTGTTGTTTATCATCCACTGAATTCCGTTGATAGAATTTTGTGAATTTGTACCACCGCTATCTGTTAGAACTTTGACGTCTACGAGGAAAGCCCCCGGTGCTGCACCTATGTGAACACGAGAAGAGTCGCCCGTTCCTAGAGCGATTCCAGCGACATGAGTCCCATGGCCTTGACCATCATCAGGGTCTTGAGAGCCATCAGGATTGGATGCTTGCGAAGTGGCATCAAATCCTGCAACCCACTTCTGGTCATCATAGGAATTAGGATCTAAATCAGGCTCGTCATCCTCATCATCAAAGTCGTTTAACGAGCGATGTTCGTTGTCAACTCCGCTATCCAATACTGCAATTACCACGCCTTCCCCATCATACCCTCTATCGTACACAGTACCGGAATAGACATCCGAAGGTTGTATCCTAGTTGCAGGATTTGCGTTCTCAAGAGTTGGATACATGACATTCTGCATTTCAA
>CAZEXE010000048.1:4975-12191 GCA_964516645.1 uncultured Candidatus Poseidoniales archaeon | reverse complement strand
AACCATGCCATATCTTTGACTGAACGAGGGACCTTGAGAGTCTTGCCTTTTCTTCCATCGGTGGATTTTGTGGTTTTGACCTTATGTTTTCCAGCCTTGCTGACTGTTTTTTCTGCAACTTTTCGACCTGCTGCAGCAGCTTTTGATGATGCTGCTTTGGTTTTTGATGTTGCCTTCTTTGCAGCAGACTTGGTCTTGCTCGCTGCCTTCTTTGCAGTTGATTTTGCTTTGGAGACCGCTTTTGATGCGGTTTTCTTTGGCGCTGCCTTTTTCTTTGCTGCTGCCTTTTTCTTTGGTGCTGCCTTCTTGGCTACTGCAGCGAGTAGTTTCTTTGAAATAACTGCACTAAGGCCTGCTTTTACAAGTCCTTTTTGTCCAGATTTCTTGATGCCAGCAGCAGATTTGATTCCTGCATCGCTGAGTTTCTTTGCTGTTGCTTTTCCTACTCCTGGCAATGCCATCAGAGCAGCGAGAGGGTCCTTCTTCGGTTTAGCGGCCATGTCTTCACCTAACACATGCATAGCACGCCCCATGATGAACCCTTCTCTCAATTAGGGGGATTATTGAAGGCCAAGTGCTGATGTGACCTAATCATGCAAGAAGGGTTGGAGGCGCTATCTTCAACCCTGTACGCTCAAGTTAGAGATGCTGGGCCAACTCATGGATATGATCTCGAAGGTTATCTTCGCTCTAAGGCGCATCCTGCAAATGTTTCAACAGTGTATTTGGGAGATGTTGCTCAAACTTTGCTGAAGGTGATGCAAGGAAATAGCACACCAATAATGGAAAATAAGCCAGGGTTCGATGAACAATCTTGGACATTTTCATGTAGAGCAGGCGATGTATCGCTTAGTGTGGAAAGTTTCTCCTACTGGGGTTTTGGCTTATTGACACGTTGCTATGCAAATACTATCAAATTGGAAGGACCATTGAATGAGAGAGCTAGAATCGTCTTTGATTTGGTATCATCCTTATCCCACAAGCCATGGGAATTTTCCCGAAAGGGTAAGTTCAATTCCAAAATAACTAATGTCGACAAAAATCAAAATTGCTGGCAAGCCCACATTGATAGAGCTAAAGAAGACTTGAATGAGATGATTGAAGTCACACTACTAGAGAAAGGTGATTGCGAAGATATTGAGATTGCAAGAAACGCTCTTGCTGATGATAATGCGCCTGCTGTATTGCGCGCATTGGCGAGAATAGAAGCCGATTCCATTGAGGTTGAAGTTGAAGATATCAATCCAGATGGAATGGTATTGAAGATAGATGATAACTCGATTCCGTTTGTAGATTTATCATCTGAAGAAGAATAATCACCGCGCGTCGCGTTCATAAAGGGGATTAATGTCGCCCGTGTCATGGCAAAGAAAGACGGTGGCGGTATTCAGCAAGCCGCAGGTCTAATTCGATACTTCGATGAAGAATCGGAAGACGCTTGGAAAATCACTCCAAGACAGATATACCTTGCATGTATTGGTTTGTCTGCATTCATCTACCTCGTTAACGAGGGAGTCGTTGGATGGATAATGGATATGTTTTGATTACCTTAGTGGTTCAATCAAAACAACAGAGCCTTCGTTTCTAGCCATTCCTTGAGCAACTTGCATTGCAGTTTCCAAATCCAAAGTTGCACCCAGAGTTCTAGGTCCTTCAGGCTCGTGAACGATTAACCTGTGAGTGAGATGTGTTAGTGTTTCTTGACTAATTCTCTCAAAAATCCACTGTTCGTTTTCAATTCTAACCATTGCTGGAACATCGACCAATGGGCCCATTTCGTCGCCTATCGATTTTGTTCTGCCACTAAGTCCTTGTAAATCTGCTAAAGGTTTCCATGAACGATTCTTTACTCTCATTCTAACTTTACTCTCTTGACTTACGCCCTCTCTAAATGCTCTTCCCATCAGGATCCCCATCCGCGGAGAAATACTTCTCCAAACCGCAATGGACTTTTATCCATTCATAAGAGTTAGGGGGACTTCCCGTTCTCTAGGACGGTTTTGGCCGCCCTTTCTCCAACACCAAAGGAGAACTTATTGAGATAATTAGAGCCAATGTAATTCCAAGTAAAAGATGACCGGCTAAATCGGTTTGCAAACAAATAATCATCGGGCTAATCGATAGCCCAAACCGCCAACCCCACGCTTCAGGACGAGGGTGTGCATCAAAACCAAGCAGTGGCAATAACATTCCGAGTAAGCCTAATGCAGTAACTGCAACTGTAAGCCAGAGAGATATGGCTATCGCTCCATCTCCATCGCCAATTCTATTGACGTTGGATACCATTGCAAAGGTAGTTGCAAAAATCAAAATTATCCCAATAATTGTTGATATGGCTAACGCATTTGCTCTGCCTTTTCCTCCCATCATAGTAATGCCTATCTTTTCTTCTAAGAACGGTAAGAATCCAATCAAGCACATCGAAAAAATTACAACAAATAGATCCCCGCTATCCAACAAATCAGACCAAAGCGAAAGGACGAAGATAATGCCAATTATGCCTATGCTATTCTTCCTATCAAATGATTTTGAATTGTATAATAATTGGGCTAATACTACCCCGATTAGAATAGATTCTATTATTGCCAGCAAACTTTCAATCAATGAATACTCCTGAATGGTTTCTCTAATACCTTCTTCAGGATACATCGCCAGTAATAAAACGAAGGTGATTCCACCTCCAAATCCATTGAAATATTTCTTATGGCATCCTTGATAGATGTGGTATTGAATCATCGCACACATAGATGTGATGATTATCAAAACCGAGCCCCCAGATTGGTGAATTGATTCGAGTGGCAATAGGATGAAAGATAGTAAACAAAGTGCAGTAGTAATACTTGCTAGCCATTTCCCTTTCTCAAATAATGGAGAGAGAAACATCGCCAGTGCAGAAAGGAGGGCGAGGGTTGCCAGCGTTTCTGCCATGTCCCGCCCACATCAACCTGACCCATTAGACTTGCACAAGCAACAAGAGTGAGAGGCCTGACCCCACAGCATGGTGCGGCCAGCCGACAAGGAACTACTCGAAGAGTTGGCCAATTCTCCACTCACAGGCCTATCTCGTAGTTTAGATATCGATATTGAGGAATGGTTGCCCATTGCATCTTCGCCTTTACCAATAACACTGCGCTTAACGCCAAGAAGACACGATATGGAGTGGACAAGAAAAATGCTCGAATCCATCGGTGGCAAAAGAATCCCCTGGATGATTTCTAGTGAATCTTGGAGCATGCCTTTTTCCAAAGGCGATTATCCTGATGATGAGTCAAAGAAATTGATGATGTTACTTCATGAGACTGGCCGAATTACTCGTCAGGAAGCTGTTTCGATGTTGCCACCTATTATTCTAGAACCAAAAGAAGGTGACTTGGTTATGGATACATGTGCAGCACCAGGGTCAAAGGCTACACAACTCGCTGAAGCAATTCCTAACGGTTTAGTATTGGCAAATGAACCTTCATCTGGTAGGCTAAATTTACTTGTAACCAATAGAGGAAGGCTTGGAATTAGTAATATGCTAATCATGCAACATGATGGGCGACATATCGGTAGAATGCCCGAACCGGGTGTTGATGGAATTGTAGTAGATGCTCCATGTAGTGGAACTGCAACCACAAGGAAAAATCGTGAATTATGGTATTCATGGACTCCCAAAGTTGGCCGCAGTCTATTCAAATTACAATCCGATATCGCTTTTAGGGCTGCTCAATTATTGCGACCTGGAGGAAGAATGGTTTACTCTACCTGCTCCCTAGATCCTATCGAAAATGAAGCTGTAGTTTGTGACATATTGCAAAGATGTCCGTGGCTAGAATTAGTAAAAATAGATGCTGAAAAATTGTTCCCATCACTAATTTGTCACAGTGGTATCGATGACTGGCCAATACTTGATGAGAATGCTGAAGTTGTAAATTGGGAAGGAGAATTACCGAGACTCCCTGGCTTATCTGAACAAATGCTCAATCCTCATCAAAGAGGAATGAAAGCACCCGATTTATCTCGCACAATCCGAGTTCATCAACACGATAATGACACAGGTGGGTTCTTTGTTGCGCTATTCGAACATGTGACTGAAAGAACTCCACAAGGAGTAGCGAGGTCAATGATACTAAAACGCGAATTAAATCGTGAACCTGTGGAATTGCCTCGGCAAAAAAAGAACAAGCATACTACTCTACCTGCTACGGAGGAAACCATAGATGAAATTTGTAGTAAATGGGGAATTGTAAAAGAAAAATTTGCATGGTGGCAACGAGGTAAACGGGTCAATGTATCAACGAATATGGTATACGAACGCCTATACAAACCAATAGTTGTCAATAACAAAGGCGACTACTGGCCAGCAGAAGATTTCCATCCATTGCGAGTTATTCATGTTGGTCAGCCTTCTTTCACAAATAACAAGGGAATTTGGCGAACTAGGCAAGAAGCATTGGAATTACTACGCCCTCACCTCACGGATGGGCTGGTTGAAATCGATAAACAAACCATGGTCTCAATGCTGAAAGGTTCTGCACCCCTGAGAGAAGAATTCGTCGTTCCAATCGAGCGGGGCTCTTTCATTTTGAAATGCGAGGAATTCTTGCTGCCGGCTTGGGTTGCAGCTAGAGTTTCATTGATGATTGATGAAAAAGAGCGTGAGGTTCTTCGACTAAAACTCGGTATCGAATTTGAGGAGGAGGAAGAATGAGGGCCTTTGCTATTCTCGTCGCTCTGCTTTTTATTCCAATTTCTAGTGCCATTTCTGACCTGTCAATATATTCACAGGCTCAGTATGAAAGCCAAGACGAAGCCCCAATTCTAGTAGAATGGTTCCACGGAAATAACGATGAAAATGATGTCGAAGAACTTCAGCAAATGGACTTGGATGGGGAAATAACTCTGCTCCATTGGCGCACTGGTGCGGAAGAAGAAGGTGGTGGCCTGCCTGATGATGATGCTAATGCAAGAATGATGTATCATGGATTTAATCAAACTCCATCGGTAGCAATTGATGGCTATCCTGAGAACATCTCAGATATTGGTCCAGAGATTAGACAAAACGAAGTTGAAATAGATTGGACCATACAATTGATTGGTTCTTCAGAAGTTGAATTACTCAATATTACAGCAACTTGGACAAATCCAAAAGGACTCAACGGTGCTACACAATTACATGTCTTCATCATCGAGACAAATGCTGTTGATTCCAAAGGCAGAGAAGTTCCAAACTTGGTTAGAGATTGGGCGCCATCTTCTTCATTTTATTTTTCGAATAACACTACCAACAATTGGAATGCAACGATTACAAAAGACCACCTTGATGGTGCTGGAATCGAATTAGGAGATGCCAGTTTTGCTGACAAATACGAAGTGTTACTCGTTTTGATTGGGGGATTTGAAGAAGATCAATCAAATCGTGTTTTGTCGATTCAAAGAGCGAAGATGCCAACATATTGGCAATCTGTAGATCAAGGTGCAATTCTAACTCCGGCCATTCTTCTGTTACTGCTCATAGTATGTATTGGGTTCATTGTGATGGCAGAAAGAAAAAGAGAGATGGGGCTCCCTCGCCTTGAAGGTTCTTGGTCGAGCGAAGAAAACACGATCGAATATCGTTTGATTACTGGCTTTTCATTAGAAATTGGAGACCTAACCATGGGGAAAGGTTGGAGAGCAAATGGCAGAATCAAGAAACAAACTATTACTGCAAATACTACACATAAAGGAACACTGAGGGTTAGTGGAAGCGGAGAATTCTCATTACGATTGGCAGTCAAAGTTAAGGAATTAGGTGATTGGATTCTTGATTTGAATCTACCAGACCCTCGGTCGAATGATTGAATACCGAGCGCCTTTCGTTAAGCAATATGGCTTTGGATTCTGTCGACCGAGCGATTATTGAAGCGCTATGCAAAGATGCTAGATTATCTCATAGACAACTCGCACAAAAGGTGGGCGTCGCTCAAGGCACGATTACCAATAGACTACGAAAAATGGAAGGCGATGGGGTCATCCAAGGATATGCTCCGATTCTAAACGCTGATTACATTGGATGGGGGATGACTGTAATGGCTGGCCTTTGTATTGAGAAAGGGAAGATAATGGATGTGCAAAAACACATTTCTGCAGACCCAAGAGTGTTTGGAGTCTATGATGTAACTGGTGACTGGGATTCGATGGTGCTAGCCCGTGTAAAGAATCGCCAAGATCTAGATGACCTAACTAAATCGGTTTTCACTTTGGATGGAATTTCACGTTCATATACCCACGTAGTACTGAACACCGTCAAAGAATCAGGTGTCCGGTTGCCCGAGGAATGAGGGTAAATCTTCAACACACATAGTATCCGGCTTCATCGCTTTAGAAAGAGTTCGACGAAGTTCATCGCACGGCTTAATATCAAGGCTTGTCATCGAATCCATCAGTCTTCTTTGAAGGCGGCCTCCCGTTCTATCCCAATCCATTAGAACGATACAATTTCCATATTCCTCGACAATGTAAACAACCACTCTATCAACAGTCCAACCTCGATTTAACTTCTCGATTGGGCCAGTAAATCCAAGGCTACGTAATGCGGCTTCATCGCGTTGTCCTTCAACTAATATCACCTTGCCTCCAGTATTATCTTCAATGCAAGTCTCAAGAGCTCTATGAGCCAATGCATACCTTTGCTCACGGTTCAATTAATCCCTCCAAAATTGAAATGAGTTCCTCAGAAGATAAACCCTCAACACTGACTTTCTTATTTCGAGTCGTGTGTCCAGACACAACAGAGACCGTGCTCGAGAATATTTTGGAAAGGACATTACATACCGCATGATTCGCTTTCCCTTTCTTCGCTTCGGCTTTGACTGCGACCTGAATTCTACTCCTCCATTCATTAAATCCTATAATGCCTTGACGTGACGAAGCAGGCTGTACTTCTATCTCAAGTAAAACTGCACCGTCAAGGGTGGTTTGAACACAAGCTGAAAGCCTCACAAATTACCCGGTGAGATGGCGGCACATCAACAAACCTCCCTTCGGGAGGGCTTCGTCTATACGCAATCAATTAATACGGCCGTCTGACCGCTGAAGGCATGGGCGCTTCGCGTGAGCTATGGCCTGACGAATATACAGTGTTCAATATTCTGTACGATAAATTCCTTTTCTGGTCTATCGTAGTCGGGATATTCACATTTTCATGGCTCATAATCGCTATATTGCGCTACAGGGATGGGCTTGAGCCTGT
>CAZEXE010000048.1:0-4875 GCA_964516645.1 uncultured Candidatus Poseidoniales archaeon | reverse complement strand
CAAATTCTGCAACGCTCGATTTAGCAAATGATTCAACGATGGATGTAATGTTCAACAATTCGATTTTCCAAAGCGTTGAAATTTTAGATAGTGATGGAGAAGTTCTGCATCGCTGGCAACACATTCCATTTGACTACAAGATGAGCGGTGATGTAATCATCCCTTGTGACACAAATGTTCTATTCAACATTCACAGCATGAATCCTGAAAGAGAATCAAACTTTGACCCAACCAACACCTATCAAGGTGTACAACATGCATTCTGGTTACAAGAATGGGGAATGAAGGAAGATGCGGTTCCTGGTCTTGAAGGTGGAACATGGATGTATGTTCAACCTAACGAGGCTGGTGTTTTCCCTATCAGATGTGCTGAGTACTGTGGTAAGGAACACTCTTTGATGAATGGTCTAGTAGAGGTTGTAGCCAAAGAAGGTGAGACTTGTGATGCTGATTTCGGAATATATTTCGATCATGAGGAGTTGAGATGATGAAGGGAAGAAGCGTAGCAATTCTAGCGATTCTCCTAATCGCACTTGCATCAACCACTTCGTTCGAAGCTAGACAAGCAGGTATTGACAAGGGAGGAGACGGGGGATGTTCTTGTCACGGTGGTATGAACGGAAATACACAAATTACCATTGATGGCCTTCCAGACACATTCAATGCTTCAGAAGAATACCTATTCACTCTAACGATAACAAATGATGATGTTGCTATCGACAACCCTGATCAAAACGGTGGATTTAGAATAATCCTAACCGGTGGCGGTGTTCTAGAATCTGTTCCGGACATTGATGGAAATACCGCTCAAGAAATGGATGGTGGACTAACTCACACAATGGACATCAATGACCGCAGAACTTGGGAATTCAAATGGACTGCTCCTTCTGACGATACCGCTATTTCGGACTTCGTAATTTATGGAAATGCTGTCAATGGCAATGCCGCTGCGGACACTGATGGTGGTGACCAATGGAACAAACTAGAGGTTACTGTTCCAGGAATTAATGCAAACCCAAGCGCCCCAAGTGCTGCTGCTTTGACCATCTTGATGACTGTGATTGGATTGGCTCTTGGCCTAATCCTGACTGGCTGCATGTGGGTATTCTACACACGTAACCCAGAAAGTTTCTCAATCGGTAATTTCTGGGCTTATCTCAAGCCTTGGCTTACCACAACTGACCACAAACAAGTCGGTATTCTATACTTCTTGTATGGATTCTTCTTCTTCCTCGTAGGTGGGTTACTGGCACTATTATTCCGTATCCAGTTAGCGGTTCCAGAGAGCGATTTCCTAACTCAAGCGGAATACAATTCATTCTTCACTTTACACGGGACTACTATGATTTTCTTAGCGGCGATGCCGATGATTGCTGGTTTCATGAACTACATCTTACCATTACAAATCGGTGCTAAGGACCTAGCATTCCCAAGAATCAACGCTCTCGGTTTCTGGCTGGTTGTCGCAGCTGCACCACTAATCTTCACCGGAGTTTGGAGTGGTGAGGCTTCAGATATTACTTGGGTAATGTACCCACCATATTCTAGCCTAACCGGTCATGCCGGTGGACCTAATTCTGGAACGATTGCATTTATCGCTGGCATTGCGTTACTTGGTGCATCCTCAACTCTATCCGGAGTCAACTTCGTTACTACAACCTTCACTATGCGCGCAAAGGGCGTTGGATGGATGAGAATGCCTCTGTTTACTTGGTCTGTTCTAATCAGCGTATTCATGCTGTATGTGAGCCTGCCTGCATTCGTAATCGGAGTATTCTTCTTATTATTCGATTCGACGATTGGAACAACATTCTTCACAGCAGGTGGAGATCCGTTACTATTCCAACATCTATTCTGGTTCTTCGGACATCCTGAAGTTTACGTGGTAGTAGTTCCTGCATTCGGTATAGTATCGGAAGTACTTGCTACAAGTGCTAGAAGATCTATCTTCGGATACAAATCAATGGTCTATGCAATGGTTGGAATTGGCGTGGTTGGATTCATTGTTTGGGGACATCACATGCTAACCAGTGGTATGAGCCCTGCTTGGCGTTCTGCATTTATGATTACAACCATGGCGGTCGCTATACCAACCGGTGTGAAAATCTTCAACTGGCTTGCAACTCTGTGGGGTGGTAGCCTTGTGTTCAAGACCCATACACTCTGGTCGCTTGGATTCCTAATCACGTTCACTCTTGGTGGATTATCTGGAATGTTCTTCCCAGTAGCGGGCCTAGATACTCAATTCCATGATGGATACTTCGTAGTTGCACACTTCCACTATGTATTCATCGGAGGAATCGTCTTCGCACTATTCTCTGGAATATACTACTGGTTCCCTAAGGTAACAGGGCGCAAGATGGATGAAACTCTAGGATTATGGCACTTCCTAATCGGATTCTGTTCATACAATGCTGCATTCTGGCCAATGCACGCAGTTGGAATTATGGGAATGCCTAGAAGAACACACACCTATGCTGCTGATGCAGGATTCGCTGAATTAAATTTGGCAATTTCAATATTCGCTATTATCTTCGGACTTTCTCAAATGATTCTTGTTTGGAATATTATTCGCTCAGTCAAGAAGGGCGAGAAGGTAGGAAAGGACCCATGGGGTGGATGGTCTCTGGAATGGGCGGTCACATCACCTCCTCCAACTCCATCATTCGCTGTTGAACCGGTTCAATACGATGCTAACGACCCTAATGACTACCATGAAACGACACTCGAATCTTGGCTCAAGGCTCCGTTTAGAGCGATGAGAAAACTTTGGAATAAGGAGGCGAAAGTATGAGTGGTAGCCTACACGATGTCAAGAACGAAGTCTGGATGAGGGCTGTCGTAATATCAGTCGTTCTTCTAATAATTGGAGTTTTAGCGTACGGTGCATTTGCTGGTGGACTAGGCACAGTAAAACATCACGAGTGGGAAGATGCCCACCATGACCTAGAAGAAGCTGAAGCCAACTGGAATGAGGCAAATGAAACTGGAACTCTAGCCGAACAAGAAGCTGCGAATGATGCTTGGGAAGATGCTCATCACGCAGATGTTGATGCACACTTATCTTACCTGACATGGGTTACAGCTGGCAAGACGATTTTAGTGATGATGATAATCTATGCAGCCTTCTATGGTATTGCTGGATTCTACAATAGTATCCAGCCAGAGGAAGATGATCATCATCACTATGGAGATGACCATGAAGAACATCATGGTTCTGCCTCTCCAATCCTCATGGCTAGCGGTATTCTTCTATTCATGATGGGATTCCCAGGATTCGTAACTACCTGCAAAGCATGGTTAGGATTGGACTACGACCCCGAAATGTCAGGATTCCTGCTTTCGGCCACCGGTAGTATAATTCTGATTATTGGCATTGGAAACTGGTGGAGTGAGGATTTGAAAGGACACCACGAACAGGTCGCAACTTCACATCCATTCGAAGGTCAAGATATTCGTAAAGCGGGAATGTGGATTTTCCTAATCTCTGAAATGATGGTTTTCGCTACGTTCTTCTCCTCGTACTTGAGAATGAGAACTGGTTGGTGCACACAATGGGCTGTAGATGCTGGCAAGTGTGATGTTGTAGATACTACGACTGCTTCAGATTTGCTTCGTCACGATGTGATGACTTTACTACCAGGTGCTATCAACACATTTGCTCTGATTATTTCATCCTACACAATCGTTCTAGCACTAAAGACTGCGAAGGATGTGAATTGGGAGCCGTCAAAGAATGCACTTATGGCTAAGTTATTCCCTACCCGCAAGAAGGCTGTTCGAAACTATCTGATTATCACTCTAGCACTGGGTTCACTGTTCATCATCTTGAAACTAGTCGAGTGGAGCCACCTAATCGCTGAAGGATTCACTATCGATACACAAGCAGGTTCAATCTTCTATGTAGCAACCGGTGCACACGGACTTCACGTATTCATTGGATTGTTAGTGATGCTATTCATGATTTTCAAGGCTGATACCCTTGAGAATGGTTATGATGAACATAATGGCCATGGAATCGAATATTTCGGTTTGTATTGGCACTTCGTGGATTTGGCGTGGGTTGCCATCTTCCCAGCATTCTATCTATACTGAGGCGATAATATGGGCGAACACAAGTATACAGGACCAATAGCAGGACTTTTCCAGAAAATTGCCGACAAGATCGGCAAAGATGTTTACTATGTAAATTTCATAATTCTGATGTTCTTCACATTATTCGAAGTTGCAGCAGTATTCTTCAGCAAAGTTCCGGGAACAGATATTGAAATTACCCGGAATGCGGTTTGGACAGTTTTGATCGTTGTTGGAATAATCAAAGGATATGGAATCGCTGCGTTCTTCATGCATTTGAAAGGTGATCCATTCATCTATACTAGAACCGCATTATTCCCGGTTCTATTTGTTGTATTGATGCTTTGGGGCATCGGTCTTTCAAACCCAGATGGTATCGACAATCTACCAGCCTGGTGTACTCCAAACTGGGATTATTCCTATGTTACAAAGTAATACTGGAATGTCAAACTTTCATTAATGAAAGGCGCATCGGAGTTTCATGCGCTGGGTTTCAATCGCGATAGTGGCCTTGCTTTGTGCATCTACAATTCCTGTCAGTAGTGCAGGAGATGATGGACATAGTCACCATTGGAATGGTTACACATTGGATAGAGGATCTATACCAAATCACGTCTTAACGGACCACAACGATGAGTCTTATTCGTTACAAACCGGAAACTACGATGTTGTTGTCGTAGCATTCATTTTCACTACATGTGTAGATGTTTGTCCAGTAATCACAAACAACCTGATGCAAGCTGAAGAACAATTAGATGATGTTGATTACCAATTCATTTCCATAACTGTTGACCCTGCAAC
>CAZEXE010000047.1:0-12475 GCA_964516645.1 uncultured Candidatus Poseidoniales archaeon | reverse complement strand
CTACTAAGTCAGCACCAACATCTGCTGCCTTGGTGTAAATTCCACCTCCGACACGAGCGAAAAGAGCAATCGATGATGCACCCATACCGAATCCTGCTGCATGAGAGATGTTGGTTGAACCTGCATCACCAGCACCAAGGAAGTATGCAACTAAGGAAATTCCGAGTAGCCCGAGACCGCCCACGGACAATCCCATTACTGCTCCGCCATTGTACGAAACTGCAAGTGCCTCAGCTTGGCCGCCATTCTTTGCAGCCATTGCAGTCCTACCGTTTGCTGAGGTAGCCGCCTTCATTCCTGAGAATCCGGCTAATACACTAGCGAAAGCACCGCCAAGGAATGCCAAGGAGGTTAAGTGGCCATCTTCTTCTGTAACGAAGAATAGCAATACTGCCACTATGGCGACAAATATCGAGAGATATTTGTATTCGGCTTTCAGGAAAGCCATAGCGCCATCCTGTATCTGTTGAGTAATATCTGCAACAGTTGGGTTGTCAATTTCTATGCTGTTCACTTTATTGTACAAGTATGCTGCAATAGCAAGCCCGACCAAAGATACAATTACTGCAATTAGTGCGATGTCCATCATAAGTTACACCTGTTGGCCGCCGACCAATGTCCCCTTCATAAGGGCATCCCTTTGGAAAACTACGACGTGAGGCGTTTTTGCTTCATTCAACCGTAAAGCCGACGCTCGTTATTTTGTCTGTTATTTGGCCAGATTCTACTCCTTTAGCCTTCACAACAACAGTACCTTCAGTAGCAGAAGCATCGATTTTCTTCACTCCTGAAATCTCACTTAGCGCCTTTGTGATTTTCCTCTCACAACCACCACAATCCATTCCTGAAACTTTGAATTCAAATATCTGTGCTCTAGAAAACAATCCCATGAATAAGGCGATATTGCACTACATCTTGAATGCGATGGTTGATAGATGGGCGACTACCGCAGAAGGGTGATGGCAATAACTGCAGAGGAGGTGCTCAAAGAAATTGGGCCCGTCCAAGAAATCCTTGATGCGCATGACGGAATAGTAACCGTTATTGACACCGCGGATGGAAATGTGATGCTCTCACTCGATGGAGGTTGCGTAGGCTGCTCTTCCACCCCAATGACTGCGATGCAGATTTACTATTCACTCAAGAAATTAGATGCGGTTAACGATGTAGTATTTGTGAACGGTGAACTTCCAGAATATATGCGTACTTTCATCGACCAAAAGATGGCAGATGAAGCGAATGAAGAAGGGGAAATAGTCTGATTATTCCTCTTCTTCCTTTCCAATGTTATGTGGATTAGCGCCAAAGGAAATATTCTGTCCTTTGATGTTTAATCTCGCAGCAATCGCAACGATTATGCAAAGGACTGAAAGGGGTTTAGGAAGGTAGTTTGAACCCCATAATTCACCACCTGCGTAAGATAGCCACCAAAGGATAACCGCAGTAATCAATAGTGAAATCATTATGAAATTTTGTGCCATCAATTCCATTTTCTCGTTTCTAGAAAATGACGCTATGAAGATGAATGCTGTTAGTGAGATAAAACACATGGTCTGAGCAAGAGTCTCGAGTAATTCTGCCTCGACCATACCCCTGCCAGCAGGCAGGGGTTCTTCAACCCGCACGCAGTGGAAGTTGCATGGCAGGCGCATCTTGGACTCTAGCTAAGCCGCGAAAGAATGGTCCCCCTTTCTTCAGCCGTAACCAAATCAGTTCCGCCTTACATCAAATGGCAGTTTTGTTGGAATTATCTGGAGCAAACATGTTCCGCACTAGATCTTACCAAAATGCCTCACGATTGATTGGATCATTGTCTCAAGACCTAGGAGAATTGGTCGCCAGTGGAGAAATTTACGACCTAAAAGGAATAGGGAAAGGTCTTGGTTCGGCAATATCCCAAGCGGTGGGAGAAGGCGAATGGCCGGGTGATTGGGTTGACTTGCACACAAATACTCCAGAAGGTCTAATCGAAATGTTGGGAATCCCAGGAGTAGGACCAAAGAAAATCAAGATGCTGCATGACGAATTAGGTGTCATGTCGGTTGCTGACTTGCAAGAAGTATGCGTAAAGAATGAAGTTGCACCGATGAAAGGATTCGGAGCGAAAAGCCAGCAGAAAATTCTCGATGGAATTGATTTGTTAGCAAGATTCTCGGCACGTAGAAGATTGGATATTGGCCTGAGATACGGACAAACCTTCCTCTCAATGATTCAACAATTGCCCGGAGTAGAGCGTGCCGAACTCGCTGGTTCAGCACGTAGGAGAAGGGAGACAATTGGCGACTTAGATATCGTTGCGGCTGTAAAACCAGAAGATGTTGAGGCTGTAACAAATGATATCCTATCACTCAAAGGAATTGCAGATGTCAAAGGAGCTGGTGACTCCAAAGTATCTGTGATTCTAGACACTTCAATTTTCGAAGACGGGTTCAGTCTTGGCCATCTCGATGCAAATGTCTTGGATGCAATTGGCGGGGAATCATACGAACAACTGGAATCTGGTGGTACAATCGATGCACAGGTTAGATTGGTTCCTTCTCAGGTATTCCCTTACACTCTAGCATACTTCACGGGGTCTAAAGAACACAATATTCGCATGCGGCAAATCGCTCAGGACAAGGGCCTCAAACTGAATGAGTTTGGATTGATGCCAGAAACGGATTTGACCGGATTAGAGGCTGCAGCAACTTCGCTACCTGCAGTTGATGAAGCAGACATTTACGCCCATCTTGGATTGCAATATGTTACTCCTGAATTACGAGAGGATATTGGAGAAGTAGAGGCTTCTGCTAGCAATGATTTGCCTGAATTGATTTCATTATCAAACATCAAAGGCGCCCTCCACAATCATACTACACTCTCAGATGGTGAAGCCAGCCTAGAGCAAATGGCTGATGCTGCAAGAAGAATGGGTTGGAATTGGCTGGGAATTGCCGACCATTCCCCCACACTACTAATTGCAAATGGAGCTAGCGCTGATGATTTGCTAGCCCAGCATCAAACCATGCAAGAATACAATGCTAAGTGGAAGGATGATGGCGTAGATTTCAGATTGTTCAGTGGAGTAGAATCAGATATCTTAGAGGACGGGAGGCTAGACCACCCAGATGATGTTCTAGCGCAAATCGATTATGTTGTAGCAAGCGTACACGCCATGGGGCGCTGGAGAAGCAGAGATGAATCACAAAATACTGAAGATTTACTGAAGTGTTTGGAACATCCTGCTACCACTGTATTAGGCCATCCTACTGGAAGAATCCTACAAGGAAGAGATGGCTATGAAGTCGATTTACATTCGGTACTAGAACACATGTCTCAAGCAAACAAGGATGGAGAATTGAAGGCGGTAGAACTCAATGCATCTCCTTACAGATTGGATTTGGATTGGAGACTATGCAAACGGGCTAAGGAACTCGGAGTTCCAGTTGTAATCAATCCTGATGCGCACTCAATCAAAGGATTGGGTGACATAGATTACGGAGTGATGATTGCAAGAAAGGGCTGGCTTGAAGAAGATGATATTCTGAATTCTTTAAGCGCAGAAGAAATGAGTGAGAGGCTCTTGGGGTGATACGATGAGGTTCCTGCGAGCACTGGTTATTGGCTTCCTTTCGATATTCCCTGGAACGATTATCGGATACTTGGGATGGCTAGCAACTGGTGCAAGCAAAGATAACTACTCGCTAGAAGTTATTTTCTTCTGTAATGTAATCCCATTCGGTTGTGTATTCCTTGGATTTGTGTGGGCATGGATTAGTGGGGAAGAATACGGCGTAAATTATCAGAGATGATACGATGAAGCGATCTGATAAGGCTCCACGCATAATGCAAATGCTTGAAGAGTTCTATCCTGAAACTCCTATTCCTTTGGACCACAAAAATTCCTATCAATTGCTGATTGCTGTATTGATGAGCGCACAAACAACAGACAAGAAAGTCAACCAAGTCACTCCCGAACTATTTCGACAAGGACCTGATGCTGAAAATATGGCTAAACTTCCTGCCGAGAAAATTCAAGAAATCATCCGAGAGGTCGGACTCGCACCGACCAAAGCAAAGAATATCGCCAGATTATCTCAAATTCTTTGCGAATCCTATGCAGGTGAAGTTCCTCAAACATTTGAGGAATTAGAGAGTTTACCAGGCGTAGGACACAAGACTGCGTCTGTAGTTATGGCCCAAGCATTCGGAGTTCCTGCATTCCCCGTAGACACTCATATCCATCGTCTTGCAGCAAGATGGGGGTTGTCAAATGGAAGTAATGTCACAAAAACCGAGAAGGACCTAAAGGCAATTTTCCCAAGGGAGGCTTGGAATAAGTTGCATCTTCAAATCATCTTCTTTGGGCGCGAATACTGTCCAGCAAGAAATCACGATTTGAGTAATTGTCCAATCTGCTCATGGGCTGCATCTAAGGCAAGAATCGCAAAAGAAAATGCCTCTCGTTGATGTCACAGATTGTTTATCCATGATGATAACTCACCATAAGAAGTGAATTCTTCACCATCGCAAGTAAGAGGGTTATCATTTCTATCACTCTCAGAAATTATCAAATCGCTTCTTGTTAAGTTAGAATCGCCAAACCATGTTTTATAATCGTCAAATTGATTGTCTGTTAAAACATCAAATAAACTGATATATTTCATTCCAGAATGTGTGTTTAAAGATATTGCAATATCAAAGTCATGACTTGCAGAATCATCATCACTATCGCCATTATTTCTTTCAAATCGAGCATAACCAAGAAGTTCTCCTGCACTAACTGATGAACCTAGTGATAGATTTAGCTCGCTCAATAAATCAATGTGAAATAGAGTGAATTCAAAGGCACCATAATCAGTAGACTGGATGGAAACCCTTTGATTTGTAGTCCCATCATCAACTTCTAGGCCATTTTCTTCTGTATTCATCACAACAACAGTGCCATTCACAGGAGAATAGACTGGGATGTTATCGTTAATTCGCTCTGCTTCAGGAGGGGAAAAATAGTGTTTCATTGAGCGACATGCTTCAAAATCATCAGAATAATCATGCCCAGCACTAGATCTAAACTTCGAAATGTCTTCAATGAGGTCGAGTGAAACGAAATGGTGATTCACAAATTTATCTACGCCACCGTCATAAGTCTCACAAGCACCTTGAGTCAACAAAGCATTGTAGTAAAACGTATTATTTCCATCTGTAACTGTTAACGAGAATTCACCCGTTTCTAATAGTTCAGAAAAGACAAAGCCGACAGATAATGAATCAAATGGAGAACTATTCGAAGTTAATGTGAATTCTGTACCGGACGCATTTCCTTCTAATTCAATACCTAAACCCATGATAGTAACTTGGTATGGCGAAATATCAAAATCAAAAACAGAAGAAGACCCTAAGCAATAAATTCCTGAAACCATCCTTTCTGGGCCGCTACCATCTTCGCTGAAGTCGCAATAAAATTCGTCGCTATCAGGTGCAGCGGTCCAGTTTCCACCGCGTTCTTCGCAATCATTTTCCGCTATCTCTGTTTCAGAAATATCTTGATCTATTCTCTCTGAGGAGGTAAGGTCATCGCCAACGCATCCCATCAGTGAAGAGGATAGAAGCAATATACTGAAAAGTAGTGAAGATTTGAAGTACATATCCTTCCCAAGTATTCTATGTTATTGAAATCTTTGAGAGAGTTTCATCTTAGATTAGGCGCTGAACATGCTGGAGGCTCCATCCAGAATGAATGAAGACACTAGGCTAGCAAGTGCTGCCACCCAAAGTAACTGGATCATTTGTCCCAAAGCACTCGTTAAGCCACCTCCACGCAAGCGTGTAGCGATTAGTGATACTGTAAGAACCTGAATTAGAATTAGTATTGATGCTATAATTTTGAACATCATAATGTTATCAGCAACAGCACTGGGGTCTTCCATTACCGGTAACACAAAGTCACCTGCAGCATTTGTAATCGAACCGATGTCTGTGTTTTCAGAAATACTAGTAGCAACGCCCGCAATTGCCTCTCCTAATTGCAAAACAATGGAAATAGTCACGTTTAGAGAAATTACAGTAGAAATCAGTAAACCGAATGCTACTCCCCACATCGTAGATGCTGAAAGACTCCTCCTCCTTCTCAGCGATAATAGGTTTGTAACCGAACGCGAAACCATGTCAGCAGTCTCAGCAGGCTCACCTGAAGATTGTGAGCCTTCGATGTAGATTCGGTTGTACCTTGAGATGACAGCAGAATTGGTGTCTGCTGCGAAATAATCCCATGCGCGCTCACTATCAATTCTGGTTGATAGGCGCTTCTCGAGACGGTCAATTGAAGCATCTAACATACCGAAGTCAATTCCACGCAACGCCCTGATTGTAGCGCTTGGTTCTGCACTACGTGCTTGTGCAGTACCTCCAAGCGCACGGATGAAATCTGGATATGCTTCATCTCTGCGAAGCACTTTGCGTTCTTCTCTTTGAACCAATACAGACGGAACCAATAGTGGAGTCAAAGGGAGTGCGAGAAGAATCAATCCATACTTGTCCCAAGTGGTAGTCAAACTTTCCCAGTAATTGATAACCACGCTAATTGTAACGATTAACAAAATAAAACTGATAATTCCTGCACCAAGCCAGGTTTGTCTAAACAGTAAACGGAAAGGGGTTTCAAATTCGTCTCGAGCAAAAGTTTGGTCATCGGGAATCGTAGCCCTAAATGCGAATAAGGCTCCGATTTGGATAACGACGAATATGAATCCAGCAAGCAATAACCATCTGATACGAGTTGCTACTTCAATCGGTGTTGCATCACCGCCAGTTCCGATTTCAAACAGAACCAAGTGAATTCCTGCCACGACTAATCCAAACAGTCCAGCAGAAACGAGTGAAACGTAAATTTCTTTCAATGTGTCAACGCTTTCTAGCCTTGTGTCATATAGCGTGTTGTACTGCTCAGCTACCGTTTCTTGTTCAGCACGCATGAATGCGTCAATTGGCTGACCAGCCTCTATGGAGAAAGCCATTCTATCAAGGAAATCGGACCACAGAGGTGAGGGGGATTGTTGAGCAACAATTCTTGCTGCTTCGGGTAGTGAAGTGTGCCACTTGTCTACAAGTGTCTCAATGTGTTTTACCTCTTGAGCCAATTCACCGTAGTCTTTCATTTGTCTAAGAATATCGAATATAGTGTCTGCACCGACTTCTCCAAGTGACAGAATTCCCATTCTTGTGATGAACATGTGCATTTCTTTCTCAATTTTTATCGCTGAACGATTAACTTCCAATATAGGGAAGTAGATTGCAGCCCCAGCGGTTAGAAGTGGCAATATAATAAGAAGGAAGATTCCTGTAAAGCCGGCAAACAATCCGCCTTCGGCAAATCCTCCGGTAAGCCAAATCATCAAAATTGCAGTTGCTAGGCCCGCTATTGCCGAAGGCAAAACGAAAAACAGTAAGAACCGCGAAACTGGCATTTCGAGTCGGCGCAGGGCGATCTGGAAAGTCGCCATTCGCTCCATCAAATCATCTCCATTCTCAACGCTCAGTGACGCTGACCCAAGTATCTACAGCTGAACGGAAAGCCTCCCAGCCGCCATTATAATATAAATTCAGCAAATCGAAAACATCATCATAATGAGTTAGATTTCGGTCTGCCATGACCTGAATTGCATCCGCACGACGCATCAATTCATCATATGCTTCTCTCTTGTTCTCGAATCCCATCTGTGCAGCAATTTTGTTCTCGAGAAGATGTGATTGGAACATACCTCGGAAGTAGTGTTTATCCTTTACAGGGTCCCACTCAAACATACCTCTGGTCAATACACCATCACTATGTTTGTTGTATCCAATAACCTCGTCAATTCCAGTGATACGTCGGGCGATTCCACCGCCTGGTGCTTCCACAACTTCTTGGAAAATTGCGAAGTTAAGGTTGTCGAAGAAACGGATTGGAACATTGATTGGGTCACCAGTAAATCTCTGAATCATCTTTACGATTGATGATGCGTGGAATGTAGCGATAACTGGGTGACCTGTTTGCATAGCCTGGAATGCAGTGGCTCCTTCAACACCACGGATTTCTCCAATAATGATGTATCTAGGACGAGAACGTAAAGCAGCTTTCAGTAGGTCGAACATCTCAACTCTGCTTTCTTCATTTTTTGAATCGCGAGTAACCAGCCTTTGCCAGATTTTGTGCCTCACCTTTACTTCAGGCGTATCTTCAGCAGAGTAAATCTTGACATTGTGGTCGATGAAAGGTAAGATTGCATTTAGAGTTGTAGTCTTACCAGACGCAGTCTCTCCACTCACCAAGACCGACATACCATACTCTAGGCATATCCAAATGTATGCGGCTTGTTGGGCACTCATTGTACCCCATTTGATTAGTTGAATAACAGAAATTGTCTCTTCTGCGAATTTTCTGATTGTGAAAGATGGACCGAGCATGGATACGTCGTCAGAGAAGATGATGTTGATACGTGAACCATCCAATAAGGCACCATCAATAATCGGTTTATTATCAGAAACAGGGCGTCCAATACGCTCGGACATAGCACGCAGATATCTTGCAAGCAAGTCTCTTTCACGGAATCTAATGTTCGAGGTTACCATTCCGAATACCTTGTGATCCATGTGAACATGCTTCAATCCAACCGAGTGAATATCTTCCAGCATCTCATCGGATAGTAGAGGCTCAAGAGGTCCATTACGAATCAAATCACGGATGATGGTGTAACGGAGTCTATCCCTCTGTTCTCTGGTGACGACTATTCTTTTGTCATCCATTCCAAGGGCTTCCCAGACTTTGCCTTGTCGGCGGACTGTACCTCTTGCCTCGGTATCGAGAATTGTATATCTGTCAATCATACCCGATAGAATATTTTCGAATTCATCATCGGTGGTAAATGTAGGAGCACCAGGTGCTTCTTGGAGTAAGACTTCGATTAGTGTTCTGCGAATATTTTCTTCTTCGTCTGTCAATTGTGGCTCTAAGCCAAACCACAGAGTTTGACCTTGAGATCCATCGTCATCAATCGGACGATACATGTGAACGAATATCGGTTCTTTAGTCATGTAAATTAGATTCAAGGGCTCGATTTTCCGAGCATCTCTATCCAATGGACCGTAGTAAAAGGGCCTGCTACCGTACTTCGCTTCAAAATCCCTAACCCAAAGCGCCACGTGAGGATGTGCAGCCATGACCGATTCAAGGTCACCACGTTGGAATTTGAGTTCTGGTTCGTCCATCAACTCACCGCCGTGATATCTACGATGAAGCCCATGTATGGTTCAACACGCCATCCAACACTTGCTTGAACTGGTCCAGCAGCACGAAGGAATCTAGTGACAACGATTGTTCTCTTGATTTCTCCACCGACGAAACCTGCTTTCATATCGAGCAAAACCTCACATGAAGAGCGTAATTTGTGTAATAATTTGTCATCCATCTCCGTTGGGTCGATGGTCAATAATAGTGAGCGTGATTCGCTGCAAACCTTTCGCAGCTTCTGTAATGTGGCAAGATGTTGTGAGTTATCTAATCCGTCCGGCATCAATGCAGATGCTGAATCAACAATGACAACATCTGACTTTTCGATGGCTTCTGATTCTAGGACATCGAAGATGTCTACGCCTTCTTTGGCTTCAGCGATTACACCAAATCTCGAGAAGACCAATAATTTGCCACTTGCAATATGTTCTGTAACTGGATAGCCGATGGATTCCATCTGCTCGATCCAACCACGGGTAGTCAATTCAGTAGTTATTACAAGGATTTTGGAACCATTTTCCAATAATCCAAAAATTAATCTTTGGCTGACCAAAGATTTACCGCTTCCAACCTCACCTTGAATCATCCATAGGCTTCTATTTGGTAGACGAGCACCCATGGCATTTGCTAGGCTATCTTGTTCAAGTGTGAATTCATAGCCATCTTCTACCGGCTTAGGGGGCTCATCAAACACTTAGCCTCACCTCTGCTGATTCAGAATCTGTTCCTTTGACTCCTTCGCTAATTGTTGATTGAACAATAATTGTGACAGTCGCTGTATCGTCATCAGAATAATTGAAACTAGAATCTGAAACTGTCACTTCCAAGACATGGTCTGTTGCCCATACTCCACTAGCCGGATAAAGTGTTGCAGATCCAACTAAAGTGGAAGAAACACCATCTACGAAAATTGTAAACGATGATTTATCCAAAGGACGAATTCCTGTATTTTGGAAATACAAGGTAATCTCTTGGTTTGCTCCTGATGTATCTAGCAATACATCTCCTCTGTCTCCACTAAATGAGACATCGGTTTCAGCATCTGCAACTTTGCCCTTAGTATTGGTGCCGCTTGCTTCAGCGACTTCGCCCCAAGATTGGAGTAACACAACTGATGCGGCTCCGCTAATCAATAGAGAAGCAACGAGCAAAATCATCGTACTTGCACCCTCTGCCATATGATTACCTCACAGAACTCTAGCGGCCTTGGTTTGGCCATCGATAGTTACAGCAAGTCGAGTCGCAGTAGACTGCGCTCCACTGTCGTAATAAAATTCAAACGTCTCTCCTGGGAAAATAATAGTTGGTTGATATCCATTATATCCATCTGAGAGATTGAGTGGTGAACCACCATCTGTAAACAGCCAAGCAAAATCAGTATCAACATCAGTGCTACCATCATTGGTTATATTGAGATAAACTATGTTTCCAATTGTGGCTGAAATATTCAGGTTTGTACCAGCATTAGGACCTGTGACCTCCAAGAAGTACGTGGAGGTGTAGAGATACGATGATCCGTGGTCAAGGATATTTAATCCAGTAACTATACCTCCGGAGATCACAAGGTCCGCGAGGAAAGAGCCCGTGCTACCATTCACTTCAACTTGGCCGGCTGTATAACCAGAACCGGGGTTGTTGATTGTGAATGACACCACTGCTCCCTCAACGTTATTGGCGTTCTCAATTGTGAATTGTGTAATGGGTTCAGCAGATGCCTCGATTTGCGCGATGGAATCCTCCACCTGCGCTTCGAGAGTAGCCATCGCTAATGCGAAAACTACCAGCAATGATGTTCCAACAACCATTGCTCCAACTGCTACACTACCCATTCACTCTTCACCTCTGAGAGCTCTCGCCCTTCTCCAATTGGAGATTAGGGCTGAGAATGTTAGCAACTCTCTGTGTGGCAAATGATCTTCTAAGGCACTCTCTGTTTCACCAGGGGCTGCCATCTGAACAATTGCCAGTACTTGCTTTCCTTCATCTGCGGTTAGCATGCCAGAACTCATCGCCTTCTGAGTGAAGGAGACTGCTGCCATGCCTGACAGATTGTCAAGCAAAAGTGCTGCTACAGTCGGCGCACCGACTGTTCCATCTGCACCATCTCCTAAATGCGCCGGAGCGATTAGGAACGGGTTAGATGCTAAGGCTTGAGCCTCATACAACTCTAGTAGCGGGGCTGCATCATCAGACTTGAGGCGGTCTGTTCCTGCTGCACCTGTAATGACTTCGCCCGAGGCGGTGACGATAGTATCGCCCTCACCAAGTTCGATTCCTTCAGATTCAGCATCTTCGGAACTTGCGCCGTCAACATGTACGACGCTGCCGTCTTCAAGCCGATTCTCAACCCTGCTAAGAATATCTTCAACCAAATCTATGCGGCTGGAAATCAGTCGCTCTAGACTAGATGTATCGACATTCGCTTGGACCTGTGTAGGTGCAGCCGCGGCTGCTGCCGGCAAAGATCCTGTGCTATTGAGTCGCGCTCTAGTAGGTCCGGGAGAAATCGTCCAAGCATCCTCTTCTGTTAATTCGCCTTGTTCAGGCATTGGAACTTGCTCGATCGCTATGTTAGACATAACGCGCAAGCGCTCCTCAGAGAGGTCGCCTTGGGCTTCCCCAGACTTGTCGCTGCTACCGAATGGCCATGCCATTTCAGTACCTCCTAATTCTCATTGAACCCCAGTGCTCCGAAGAGCAACTGTTTGGGGTTCAGTTCGAATCAGATAACACTTGATCCTCTAGTCGTATCAGTGATAGATAGTGACTCATAAGTTGAGCCACCACTTTCAACGTGTATCCATAGAGTTACCATGGAATTGATACCAACAGATGTTGCTGAACAATCATCAGCAGGTGCTGCATTCATAATCAATGCGTAGGAAACACCTGGCTCAAGATTGTTAGCTAGCGCTCCTCCATCGAACTCTGTTGCTGCTCCAAATGTTCCTGACACATATTGGTATGCGCCACCGGTTGTTTCACATGTTAACTGGTAGTCAATAGTGGACTCGTCCAAAATTCCTGATCCTGGAGCGGTTTCAAAGTAGACTAGATATGATGCGGCATCGTCATAGACAAATACCCCATTTACAGTTATCTTACCCGAAATTTCTTGCTGTGTATCTGCTCCTGTCTGTTGTGCATTTTGCTGCAATTTCTCACCCGTCTGGATAATAACTGCGGATGCAACTGCTGCAACTAGGATTAATGCGATAAATACAATCATTG
>CAZEXE010000046.1:0-13144 GCA_964516645.1 uncultured Candidatus Poseidoniales archaeon | reverse complement strand
CCTTTGCAGAAGTACAAAATATAGTAATTATCGATTCTTCGTTTGGACTCAGTTAAGTGGCTTGCTGACCATTAACTACGAAGGTGCAAAATGGGTGTTCAATCCCTCAGTAGGCGCGTACTCTCTAGGTGGGGCTTTCAGATTAGCCATGAGGCAATTCTGCAATCCATATTGGACTGATTTAGAATCAATCAAAATTGGATCTGTACCGCTTCTCTCTGAACCGGGTCAGTAACTTCGAACAAGTCACGGCGCATTGCACCCTTCATTCCAGCAACGATGCTAGTTGGAATCATCTGAATTGCAGCGTTCCAGTTTGTAGCACTTGCATTGTAGAATTCTCTGCGGTCAGAAACTTGATTCTCAATTGACACAAGTTGGTTCTGAATGTTGACGAAAGATGTGTCAGCCTTCAGTTCTGGATATTGCTCCGCTACCATGTTGATGCGAGGCATTAGTCCCGCTAGAGTTCCTTCAGCAGCACCCACGCCTTTGACATCTCCTTGAGCCAATGCGCCAGCAGCTGTTTGACGTGCTAAAGCGAATTGCTCAAAGATTTCCTTTTCGTGAGATGCATATCCCTTTACGATGTTGACAAGATTTGGAATCATGTCATATCTCTGCTTTAGCAATACATCGATATCTGCCCAAGATTTGTTCACATTTTCTTCTAAGCGGACTAGCCGGTTCCAAGTGCTGATAAACCAAATCAGCAAAATGAGTACCACTACTCCTGCTATTACTCCCGCTACGATACCTGCGCTCATGGTTCTCGCACAAGTAATCGTCACTTGAAACCTTTCTTTCTCAAGATAGGAGATTTCATCAACAAGATGTGCGAGGAATAAATATGCGAACTGGTGTAATATTCACCATTCTTCTATTGGCAACACAAGCATTAGCAGGTTGTTTTGGTGAAGAAGATGTCAAAGAAGAGGTGATTGTTGCAACTCCTTTGGATGGATTGTTTTCTACGACCACTTGGTATCATTACGCAGGCTCTGTAAATAATTCAACTGCAATTAATGCGTCAGGTGCAGTGATTGGATATGAACACCTAGTTGGCAACTCAACTCCATTTCCTGCAATCGGTACATATTATGGAATAGGCGATACAACATTTGAACCCACAATTGGAGTTACATCAACCGGAGGGATTCACTTCTCCTCATTTGGTGGGTCAGGAACAGGAACTATGGTCTACACCTCGATGGACCAAGGACAAACTTGGACAAATATGGGGCCTTTTAATCCGATTTTACCTGATATTGGACAAGTGCCCTCATCGAACGATCCATACATCTATGTTGACAAATGGACCGACCGTGTAATCAAGTTCGATATGCATGCATTAACTGCAATGTTCGTAGAATTCTCCGATGATGATGGGCAAACATGGTCAATTCCTTTTTCTGCTGAAGGATATTATTCGCCCCAAGACCATCAATCGATTGCATCAACTCTAGATGTTGATGGAATTGCTTCTTATGAGACAATCTATGTCTTCTGTATCAACACAGGTTCGTCAGCTGCTGGTCCACAATGTTCACGAAGTATGAATGGTGGAATGTTATGGGATATTCAGCGTCCTGGCTATCCAATTGGTACGCCACAATGTTCAGGCCTACACGGTCACTTGGCAGGTTCGAATGATGGAGCAATATACCGCGGAAATCCATCATGTGATGGTCCAGCAGTCTACCGTAGCACAGATGGTGGATATGCTTGGACAGAGCACACAATTACAACTCAAGTTCCTATGCAGCAAGGCTGGCATAGCCATGAAGTTGCAGTAGGAACAGATGAGGCAGGCAATTTGTTTGCTGCATGGATTAGTATTGATGAAATGCCTTGGATGGCATATTCAAGAGATCAAGGAGACACATGGTCAGAACCGATGATGGTAGCCCCACCAGGTGTTAATGAAACTGGATTCCCTACTATTTTTGCTGGTGATGAAGGCAGAGTGGTAGTTGGATATATTGGAGAAGGAGACGATAATGGAGGATGGTCAGGTTACATGTCGGTAATGACCGATGCTTTTGCTGAGAATCCATTGATTACCACGGTTGCAGTGAATTCACCCGATGACCCTCTAGATGTCACAGATGATTGTGGAAATGTTCGATGTGGTGGTTTTGGCGACTTTATTGATGTAGAAATTGATGATGAAGGTCGTCCTTGGATTGCACTTGCACACAACACAAATGGCGATATTGGAATTGTAGGAACCTATGTTACAGGACCTGCACTATATGGTGATTTGAGATTACTTCCTGAAATCACTCCAGGTGGCCCATCTACTCTTTGACCCAATGCTGGAAGACCATGTCATACTGGTCTTTCACTCCGGCTTTTACATGTCTTTCTTCTGCAAGAGTGAACCCCATTCCTGTGATGTCAGGGAAATGAGTATCTGCATCTGAAACTCTTGCATCGATAATGGTGCGATGTAATTGTGATACATGAGGTAGGAATAGTTGGTAAATCTGTCCTCCACCTATTACCCAGCCTTCCATTTCCAGTGCTTGCTCGAAATTGATAACTTCGACACCGTCAACATCACCTCGTGATAGGACATAGTGTTCTCTTCCTGGTAGAACCCCTGGTAATGAATCCCAGGTTTTGCGTCCCATGATTAAGTTGGACCCCATTGTTACATTCTTGAAATGTTGTAGGTCAGTAGATTGACGCCATGGTAAATCACCACCTTTGCCTATGGCTCCGTTCCGGTCACATGCAACAATCATGCCAAGCATAGTATCACACCGCAATAGGGGCTTTGATGTGAGGATGATGTTCGTATCCAATCACTTCGATATCCTCGTAAGTGAAATCATCGATACTCTTGATGTCAGGGTTTAGCCGCAATGTTGGTAGTGGTTCAATCGGTGTTCGGCTCAATTGCAATTTTGCCTGTTCAAGGTGATTTGTGTACAAGTGTGCATCACCAATAGTGTGCACAAAGGTCCCAGGTTCCATGCCACAAACTTGTGCCATCATGTGAGTGAGAAGTGCATAAGAGGCGATATTGAAAGGTATTCCGAGGAAAACATCAGCACTTCTTTGATACAGTTGACAATTCAATTTCCCACCGGCTACATGGAATTGGAAAAATGCGTGGCACGGCATCAAAGCCATCTCTTCTAGTTCACCAACATTCCAAGCACTGACAATAATTCTGCGAGAATTAGGGTTGTTTTTGATCATTTCAACAGCCTGTTCAACTTGGTCGATTATTCGCCCATCTTTTGCCTCCCACTTACGCCATTGCTTTCCATACACTGGACCCAAGTCTCCATTTTCATCAGCCCATTCATTCCAAATACGTACTCCGTGTTGTTGCAAGTATTCGACATTGGTATCACCTGCTAGGAACCAAAGTAACTCATGTACTATTGATTTGAGATGCAATTTTTTAGTTGTGACCATCGGAAAACCCTTGGACAGGTCAAATCTCATTTGATGTCCAAAAACAGAAAGCGTGCCAGTGCCTGTGCGGTCACCTTTCTCTTCACCCTCATCGAGGATGCGTTGCATCAGATCTAGATACTCCTGCATCAGAACTCTTCTCGATTGCGGAGGCTTTTGAGGGTTGTCACGGTGCACCTTGTCCACGGATCCTATCCATGAACTCGTCAGTGAACTGTCTGTACAAGGCTGAAAGTGCTGCTTTGACCTCGTGGTCCTCTTTGTTAGCAAGTGCTTGCAATTCAGCAACATCACTTCGCTTCTCTAACCATTCCCACCATGTAATTGGCTTTCCATATGAGATGCCAACCCTTCGCCATAAGCGCGGCAATTTGTGTTTATTTGGTGTCATGAAATCTCTAGTTCCTGTTAGACCAATCGGTACAACAGGTACATCTGGATATGATGCTGCCAATCTAGCAAAACCTGTTTTTCCTGGAAGTAGGAATGGTGGTTCAGTGCGTTTTGATCTAGTTCCTTCAGGAAATATTCCCAATGCTCGTCTAGCGTGTAGGACAACTGCAGCACTGGAAAGTGCCTCAGCACCACCTGTCTCTCGATTTGTCTCAATCTGTCCTGTGGCTCGCATAAATGTTCGAAGGGCAACATTTCGGAAGTGGCCGTCTTTAGCTAGGTAATGAGCCCTTCTTCTGGAAGCCAGAATAACTACCAGTGGGTCAACATGCGAGAGATGATTAGCAGCTAGAATTGTGGGTCCGGTTTTTGGAACATTATCGATGCCTCGGATTTTCATACGCAGAATCATTCTGAAAAATGGAGCTAAGGTCCAGCGCATGAAACTGTACGATGCATCACCCGTGATGCGTGTCTCTTTAGGAGTGATTTTCCAATGGCGTTCTAACGCCATCCAAGCCTCTTTGAGGTCACTCATTATCCGCTTCCACTTGCATCATGCCTTTGATGGTTACTTACTCTAACTAAGTGGTAATGCTGAAATGCGGCCTACTCAGGCATCTACACATGCGTATGCTAGTACTGGCGATGTTGCTTTCAGCAATGTTCGCTCCAACGGTATTGGCAGATGTGAAATGGGAAGAAGATGGATGGCTAGCAACAATTGGCACTGAACGCCTTGAGAAAGGAGACGAGTTCGGTTGTTATGGTATGCCTAATTTGTCATGGAAGGCAGACCCAGGTGCTGTTGCATTGGAATGTCGAGAATATGTTGAGGATAGAATAGATGCATCCAAGTGGAGCACCACTCCGATTTCGACTTACACACCTAATGATCTAACAGCGGCCCAACACACAGTTGTAGCAAATCAAGGATTCAGTATTCACGGTGACAATACCGGCCAATCCGCTACAGCATGGCATTCTGCAGAGAATGAACCCGTGCGAGAATACGATTGGTATGACTTAGGTCGAAGAGGAGGCTCTTTAGAGAAGGGAATTGCAGATGTTTCTTCTTTGGAATCTGAATTAGATGCAGGAGGTTTGGTTAACATGTATTGGATTGGTCGAATTCACGATGCAACTGTTCGGCATGATGGTGATGCAATCGACATGCTTTCTCAAAGGAATGATGTCTGGTTTACAACTTGGGGTGAAGCATATTCCTATTGGTCAGTAGAGAGATGTAATAGTTTCAATCACTCACAAGAGAATTCAATATTTTACTTTGAGCACATTGACTCTCTTGCCTGCCGGGCATCATCGAATTCATGGAATGTGCCAGTAACTTGGATAGCAGACATTTCTGACGCAGAAGTAATCGATTCAAATTTACCAGAATTGGATGTTGATGAATCCAATACAAAAGAAGGTTGGAGACAAGAGGGTTCAATTCTATATATCAGTGTCTTGGCAGGTAATCCTACCCAATTTAACTTGACTGAAGATGTGGAATATGATATTCTTGGTCGAACCCAGTTTTTCAATAACAAAAGCGCTGCCTTGACTGTTGCGGGCCATTCTACTACAGACCTCTTCTTGTGGTCAAAGAGATTTGATGACCACGATTTCTTGAAATTCACTTGGTTAATCTCTCCCCGTGGCTTAGATGAAGGCCTAGCATGGTTACCTTACGTCGGACTAGGCGTCTTATTGGCGAGCGTCTCGGGAATTTGGTTATTGCTCAAGAAGGACGCCTTAGCCTATTCAAAGGCCGAAGAGTTGATGCCTGTTGTTGATGGCGGTGATGATGATGAATGACGAAGTTACCATCGATCCGTGGGGCTCCTCACAATCAACGGATTATTCTCGCATCATCGAGCAATTTGGGCTTTCTTCGATGGACGGGGTCTCATTGGACGCCCCTTCTAGACTTCATCGCAGAGGAATTATCTTTGCACACAGAGACCTCGATATGGTGCTTGAATCTAAGAGGAAAGGAAACCCATTCGGTGTATTGACTGGATTGATGCCTTCTGGGAAAATGCACTTGGGTCATTCTATGGTAATCGATCAAGTCAAGTGGTTTCAGGAACAGGGTGGCGATGTAACAATTGCTGTAGCAGATTTGGAATCAACCGCTACTCGTGGTGTTTCTCTTTCAGAAGGTAGGAAAATAGCTAGCGAGGAATATGTCGCATATTATGCAGCATTAGGCCTTGACCCAGAGAAAACTACAGTGTATTTCCAATCTGAGAGAAACATAGTACAGAAACTAGGATTCCAATTGGGCAAGCGAACTAACTTGTCAGAACTCGAAGCCATTTACGGCTTTGATGGCTCAACCAACCTCGCTCACGTTCAAGCACCATTGGTTCAGGCAGGAGATATCCTACATCCGCAATTAGATGAATTTGGGGGATTGAGACCTATTGTAGTCCCTGTTGGAATCGATCAAGATCCACATCTAAGATTGACCAGGGGTCTTGCTGCTAAGACAAATTGGTTCAATGTTGGTGAAGCAAAAATGGGTTTACAGGTGGGCGTTTCAGTACAAGAAGAGAATGCTTCAGTGATGGGGGTTGAGCCTAGTGGCAGAGTTAACAAAGAAACTCAGAAGCAGGTTTTCTCACAAATTGTCGATGCCATATCTGGTCTAGGTTATTCCGATATCTTGTCAAATCCAAAGCATGGAACTGTGAATATACCTAGTGCTACCTCTAAGGACAAGGGAGCTATCAAAATGGCTTTACTATCTCTGGAAAGAAGAATGGGCGGAATGGGCCTTCTTGCTCCATCTAGCACATACCACAGATTTGCAGTAGGTATGACTGGTGACAAGATGTCCTCATCTCAACCAAAGACCACATTATTCCTTGGTGATGATATTGCATCTGCTGAAAAGAAAATCAAGAAATCATTCTCCGGTGGCCAAGCTACCATCGAGGAACACCGAAGATTGGGTGGCAATCCCGATAATGATGTTGCATATCAATACATGATGTATTTCTTTGAGGAGGATGATTCGTTCTTGGAAGAAATAAATCAAGGCTACCGTTCTGGAAAAATACTTGCTGGTGAGATGAAACAAATGTGCATTGAAAGAGCAACAGAGTGGTTATCCAACCTATCGGAGAAGAGGGATGAAACGGCTCATCTTGTTGAGAGATTCTTTGAGTGATCAAGACAATCTAATCGTCTCTAAATTTTGAGGTGCATAAGTTCGCACCTTGAATTTCTCACGCAAAGTCCGGCCCAATTCATTACACTTGAAGTAATCACCATGGTGGCAGATTACATTCTTTGGTCTCGGGCTCATATTCTCTATGAATTCAAGCAACTGCCTTCTGTCAGAGTGCCCGCTGAATCCATCAATGGTTGCCATTTCACAACCGATTTTTACAATTTCAGTCTGCCCGTTAATCACCATAGGAACTTCACTGAATCCTTTCTGTAGTCTTCTGCCAAGGGTTCCTTCTGCTTGGTATCCCACGAAGCAGAGTGAGTTTCGATTTTCATGTGCCCAGTTCTGGAAGTAATTCATCACCGGCCCACCATTCATCATGCCGCTTGTTGCTAGAACGATACAAGGGCTGCTATCCATGATGATGGATTCTCGCATGTCTCGCCCCTGAACAGGTCGGAACCATTCACTTGTGAATGGGTTGTTCCCATCGTCCTTGAGTAAACTCTTGCGCAGAGATTGCGTCAAGTAATTTGGATGTGATGAGTGAATTGCAGTTGCTTCTTGGATCATTCCATCAAGATAAACAGGAACCGGTTTTACTGCTCCTGACCTAAATAGTTCATCGATTGCAATCATTACTTCTTGCGAACGTCCCACTGCGAAAACTGGACAAATCAGTTTTCCACCTCTCTGTATTGTCCTGCTCGCAATATCTTGCAATTCTTGTGTTGCTTCTTCACGACTAGGTTGGAAGTCACCAGATGCGCCATAGGTTGATTCAATAACCAATGTTTCACAACGAGGGAAGCGAGTGTTTGCAGCATCGAATAGCCAAGATTTCTCATATTTCTGGTCGCCAGAGAATACGATGTTGTGTTTGCCTTCACCAACATGAAGATGAACTGATGAAGAGCCCAATATATGCCCTGCATTGTGGAAAGTCAATTTTATATCCGGGGTGATATCAACTGTTTGTCCCCAATCGACATCGATTACGTGACGCATACAAGTTCTGATATCTTCCATATCATATGGTGCTCTCTTACCCTCTGCCCCACCTACCTTCAGATAATCGGATTGCAATAGCAACATCATATCTCTAGTTGGAGGGGTACAATATACCGGCCCTCTGTATCCATATCTGAATAATACTGGCAACATTCCTGCATGATCTAAATGTGCGTGTGTGAGAACTACAGCATCCATTTTTTCCATTGGCAATGCTTCTGGTGCAGTGAAATATGGCATTGGGTCAGTGTCTGAAGCAATGTTAACTCCAACATCGATCATGACTCTACTTTCGTTAGAGGTGACAAGGTGACATGCTCTACCTACTTCACGATATGAACCAAGGGCAGTAGTTCTAACCCAGAAAGAACCTGGCCTCTTAGGGCGATAGATATTCAGTCCGAAATCTTTGAGCAATTTACGCCTTTCTTTTGCATGCGTTGCTCGATATCCTCTGATGTCGTGAATTGTCTTGGAATAAATTGGAGGAGTTCTTTCAAACTTGACTAACCATCCGCATTCATCGCGAATTGCTTTGGCGTTTGCTCCTCTTCTGCCAACCGCTTCACCAGGGTTGTTACAGATTACAGTCACTTCACAATAACATGCATCGAAGTAAATCGAATCAATACCTGCGACCTCGTCGATAAGGTTGCGGATAAATTCCTCGGTTTCCGCTTCATCTTTCATGATTGAAGCATGTGGTCTAAGGACAATTCTGCGCTTTATTTTCTTAGCAATCTTGCCGACTAACCCCTCTCCTCCTCCAAATGCATCAGGCGTTGGAGTAATTATCGCAATGTCGCCTGCTTCCAAATCGACATCATATTGAATATCCTTTGGAACAATTTTTGCTATTGCATCCTTCATTTCTTTGAAACTAAGTCTCATCATTCTTCACCTCCGTCCCACTGATTGACATGGTGAACCCCCCTGTGGAGGATCACGGGACTAACCCGCGGGTGGAGTGGAAAACCTCACTTCTTCAGTGCGGCTGCGATTGCGCTCTGCTCGACTGGTACATATCCGTCTTTCGCTGTAATGACGGCCAAATCCATACCATTTCCAGATGCTGCATCTCGTTGAGCAGATGCAGACAAAGAACGTGCTGCAAGGGCTATAGCCTCATTCCTAGACATATTTTCAGTGAAACCATCTTCAAGAACACCGTACATGTATGGCGAACCAGATCCAGTTGCACAATAGGAATCAGGTATTGAGCCACCTGCAGAATCGATTGAATATACTGAACCACCTTCACTATCAACTCCTACGATTAGTAGTTGAACCCAGTGTGGTCTACCGGAGAGAATATTTGCGGTTAATGTTGCAGCACCTCTTACAGTCATTGAATCACCTCTTCTCAATTCGAAAAGAGATACTTCTGCAGCTAATGTGCGTGCAAGAGATTGTGCGTGTCCAACTAATCCGGCAGTAGTCAGTGCTAGGTTGTCACCGATTTTGAACAATTTTTGGACACTTTTGTTTGCTACGAAGTGTCCCATTGTTGCCCTATGGTCTGCACCAACGACAACACCTCCCTTGAAGGTAATTCCTACTGTGCTTGTTCCTGTCTTGACTGCGCTTGGCCCTTCTTCCATGTTCTCACCTCGATAGGAGCCCGACAAATTAGGCGGGATGATACCCCCGTCTCGCGGGACCCTTATCAACCAACCGTCACACCATACCCACCATGAGCGAAGAGAGTGATAAGCAGACTTCACTCGATGCGTTCAACGGCTCGGCTCCTCGTAGGCTAAACTTACCTTCACAACAAGCATCTATCGCATCAACGGATAATTCGACCTCAACTAGGTATCATGATATGGAAAAATTGTATCCAGATGCACCTGTGCCAAAGGTGGCTGGAGGTCTTGTTATTCACAGAGCTATGTTGCATGATTTAACGGGTATTCCGCAATTGATGGATTGGGTAGCAGATGGTGAAGCAGTAATCGTTCGCATGGAGAAAATGATGAATAGAGAACTGGAATTGCAAACAGCATTAGAGAGACTGAATTTGTTTGTTGAAACAGACTTAGGTGGCCAAATAATTCGATTAACTGAAAATAGGCTAATGTTACTCCCACCGGGTTGTCGAGGTGTGCGTGGCGTTGACTCCGAGGCGTTCAGCGTCGACCCTTCAGATTTGAGTTAGGTGATCAAATGGAAGAAGTTCCTGTCGAAATACCATGTCCAATTTGCCACGTTGAAGGGCATGTAAGGATGATGACTCATATTGATGATATTCCTTATTTCGGTGAGCATACCCAAGTTACAGTTCTGTGTAATTCTTGTGGGTGGAGACAAACAGACTTCATTCCTGCAGAAGGGAGGAAACATGGAGCATCAACATTGGTAATCAGTAAGCCAGAACACATCAGAGCAAGAGTGGTGCGCTCATCCTCCTGCACTGTTAGATTGGTAGAATTAGACTTAGAAGTCAAGCCAGGAACCGCTTCAACAGGTTATGTCTCAAATGTAGAGGGTGTGATTGATCGCTTCATGGATGTAATAATCATGGTTACAAGACAAGCGTATGCTGAAGATGCTGACCTTGCAGATATCAAGACCTTACAGAAGATGCATACTACACTATTAGAACTCAAAGAAGACCCCATTCCTACTCCAATCACCTTACAATTCCTCGATCCAAACGGGCATTCGCAAATACTTCACGAAGATGCAGAATTAAGAGAACTTAGCACTGAGGAACTGGAAGAGTTACCAGTTGGGCCAGAGGCGCCGGTTTTCAACAGTGATGAAATCGCTGAATAGTTACATTATTGGTAGGTCAATACCTGAATCATTAGGGTCAGGTAAGTCTTCAGCCTCTGATTCTATATTTTTTTGACTGCTTCCTTTAGAAGTCGTAATTGGGGTACTACCGCTCTCTGTTTCTTTGGAAATTGTCAGGAATGAAAAAGCCAGAATAACAAATATGCCTGAAAGTAGGATTGCCATGGGAATTATCCATCCAGTGCCACGAATAGTGGAAACGCCCGCTGCAGATGCTACCAGCAAGGACGCCCCCAGCAACAGAAAACCCCTCGAATTGCTGGCCATACTAACCACTCGGACCAAGGCCTTGATGAACCTAGCCCACACTCGACTCAATATGATAAGTTCTGGTAAGGGCACTTCTGCTCCGGCAGGTGCATGCCCAGGTTGGTTAATGACAGCGGTAGCGCCATGGGGAGAAAATGCAGAAGATGCGTATGACCAAGGTTTGGTTGAAATGGGTCTTGGGGACTCTAGATTGATTGAAGTTCATGGTGCTTTCTTGCCCATGGGGTTCGAAGCAACTCCCCCTCAGCCCCTACCTATGGGTTCTCTTGTAGAATGTCATATAGCCACCTCTTATGCTTACAATGGTGGGACTGCTTGTGCAGGTGTGGCATGGGCTGCTTGTACTACGCCAGAAGGTGAGGAATGTGCAATTGTTGCAAAGATTACCACAGAATTAGATTACGAAGAAACCGAAGCATTACTCAAGAGAAACTTGCAAAGAAGATTAGCAAGTCGTGATTTAGAAGTTGTTTCATTTGATGTAGCAGTCGATGAGGTCACTGCTGCACAGGATCATTATGGTGTAGCTATGGCAGCCTTAATTTTGCCAGATTCACTCAAATTATCTGGCGGTGGAAATGTTGGCCGCGTGCGTTCAGGATTAACTCGTCAAGCCAGTGATGCAATGGCAAATGCGGCACGTAGGGTCGATACCAAGGCTCCTGCGGCTCCTGCTATGCGACCGGGTGGAAGAAAACCTTCAGATGGAAGCACTGACTTTTCATTGTGAGGCGAGGTTGTGTATACGGTAGTTCGCTGCCCTAGTTGCGAACGTTGTTGGGGAGTAATGGGCAAGACTCGCAAATGCCCTCATTGTGGAATTAATGTTGGAGACGATTTGCAAATCGTATCTGTAGTTGATACTGCAAGTGAACTTCAAAGAGAGGTTGCAATTGCAAACATGCCTGAAAATCTTCGAGATGAGATGCGAGAAAAATTACCTAAAGTGATTGAAGTAAATGAAAAACCTAGTGCAACACAACTATTTGCATGCATCAGAATTGCTGCGATTGATGATGTGGTTGAATTGGATAGGCTTGCAGGTGCTTTGCGAGGAAAGGGCATTTCAATAAGTGCAGAGGATGTA
Organism: uncultured Candidatus Poseidoniales archaeon; assembly: GCA_964516645.1. GTDB lineage: Archaea > Thermoplasmatota > Poseidoniia > Poseidoniales > Poseidoniaceae > MGIIa-K1. The sequence continues at coordinate 968 of CAZEXE010000046.1, read as the reverse complement.
GCCGAGGAAGCTGTTAGTCAAGGTCTGCTCATTAGACACAATGATGGCACATACATGCTTCTTGGGTGACATTCAAGAAGGGGAACATTTGCGCATGGACTGGAAGGGTCTGTGGGTTAGCTTGGCCTATACTCGGGCGTTTGGGACGCTTGGACTCCAGTTCAAATCTGGACAGACCCACCTTTTTACTTGAAGTAATGTTAATTTACAGTTAAATTGTAGCAAGGATATGGCAAGCCGTTGGAATGTGATGCAAAATAAACCTAAGAAAAGAAGAAGAACAACACTTGATTTGTATGAATTCTGTACATTTCTGGTTTTTGTTTCTCTTGGAACCATAGGATTGATGATTTTGTTAAAACTTCCTAGTGGCACTTTTGATCATGTCTCAGATGAAAGAAATGGCATCATTGGTCTTGGCTTCCTCCTTTCTGGATTGGCATTGATTAGATTCGATTTAAGTGCTAGGAATAGAGCCAGAGAGATTTATGTTTATGATTTGGCTGAATATGAGTTGATTCGCACAAAATTCCTAGAAATGGAAGCAGCTAAATTGGAATTACAAAAAGAGTATTCCATACAGTACATGTCTTCCAGTGGCAACAATGCCATAATTATTGATCCCGGAGAAAGTGATTCAAATTCTGAACAACCGTCAACTAGTGATGAATAGCAACACGGTCAGGGAATGACCATTCAACCTCCGAAATTTCTGTTTATTAGGTTGAATGATGACTTTGAGTTAAAGGTGAATGTACCTGTATTTACCATTGTAATGTTATTAGTGGCTCTGATAACCCTTTTTGCCAATATCTTTGCATTATTCGCAGTACCTTTGTATTTGGCAGTAATTTTCGCTGCTGTTTCAGATAAAATAGAATATCGCCAAGAACGTCAATTATTTGATGAAGAAGAGTGATTAATCGTCACGAGAATGAACCCATATCAAGTGAAAACCAAAACGGGTT
>CAZEXE010000045.1:0-14020 GCA_964516645.1 uncultured Candidatus Poseidoniales archaeon | reverse complement strand
TGTACCACACCTGTGCGAGTAACCCTTCGGTATCCAGTCATGCCAATTTAGACATCATGGAAAGACCGTCTCCCCGCAGGGCGGCCCTTCTAGTCACTTCCCCAGGCATATTGGCATGCCCGGGTGCATAAGCAACCCCCCGACCTACCTCCCCTATATCAAAGCATCGTACTACTATTTGAAAGACAGGGGGTCAAGGCGCTGTGAAAATAGCCCCGCAGTACCACGATTTAAAGGCTTCATTTCTGACCCGAAAAATGCCGTGAAAAAGGTATGATTTTCGTAGCGGAATCTACTTCAAATTAGCGCAAGATTTTCAGAAACTATCTCATCATCTGCGAAAGGTCGTAAAATCGACTGAGCTTCTTCGTCCCTTCCAAGTTGAATTAAGCAGGCTCCAAAGACGTTCTCAATCTCGACATTGTTTGATTCTCTAGAGCGCAAGACATTGACTACTCCAAGTGCTTTTTCTGCTCGCCCGCTAACCAGAAGAGCATGTGACAAATTTAGCAAAATTGTGTTGTTATCAGCATCAATTTTTGCGCCTTGTCTCAACGCCATAATCGATGCTTCATACTGAGAGGAAGACATCGGGTCATTTTGGGCATCCATTACCAATGCTGATTGTAATAATGCTAGACCAAGATTATTCAAAATTGAAGAATCATTTTGACGGTTGGTAGATGCAGTTGACAGAATTTGAGCAGCCTGCATCCAAGATGATCTTTCCATATGTTCGAAAGCAGATTCAATCATCACTGCAATTTCAGGTTGTCCTGAAGCATCAACTGGTAATGCCTTTGCAGGATGTAATTCTGGTGCATCGGAATCAGAAGCCATTGATTCCTCAACAGGAGAATGGTGGAAATCATCGAATGTTACCTGGACATCACTATCGCTCAAATCATCATCAAATGACACCTCAACAATTTGCTCGGCTTGAGCATAAATTTCGTCCATATCAACGGCTGCTGCATCAATTCTCCACATGTCTGGAACCTCATCCTTGAAGACTTGTTCCTCAACATATTCTACAGGTTCTCGATCAATTTGCTCATGCTCTGATGGCTCGACATATTGTGTCCCCTCTGGTTCTGCAACTAAGCGAACAACTTCAGCAACGGGAACAGTTTGAACTTCTGTTTGTTCGACAGCAGATGGAAGCATTTCTGGCTGTGGAATTTCGGGTTCCTGAAGAGAAACCGGTTCTTCTTCTGCAGTTTCTTCCTCTGAATCATCTTCATAGTCCTGCTCGTTTAACGGAATTGAAACATCATCAACTCCATCGGTGAATGAACCCACTCCAAAGGGCAGTGAGGATTGGATCACTTCTGCTTTAGCACCCATTCCGAATGGAAGTATTTCGGACGATTCTTCATCCTCGTTTTCATCACCGATTGCTTCAGCAATTTGGTCAAGCCCGGGAATGGAATCATCATCCATCACGATATCTTCAGTATCGATATCAACAGCAACTTGTGAACCACACGATGGGCAAGCCCCTCCTCCAAGGAAAAGCAAACCGCAAACTCTGCACTCCTGCATGTTACCGCCTATGCATTGACAAACGCGTATAACCTTTGAACGCACCGCAACAATGAGTGAAAATCACTCTTCTTCTAGCATTTCGATAATCGACTCGTCATCAACTAATGCTTCTGCCCAATTCTTACCCTTGCTCCTACCGTTGTAATATTGCCAAACAATGCCCAACAGTGCAATACCTAGGAAGATGAATTTCCAAATTTCTCCAACCCAGTACACCATTACAACATATGCAGTAATAATTGAAACAGTCATTAACATGACTGGGAATCCTACCTTGAAGAATTGGTTGAAGGAAATTGGATAACCTGCTTCTTCGCTCATTCCAGCAGTGACTACATTCGCTGAAGCGCCTATGAGAGTACCGTTTCCTCCGAGACATGCTCCGAACGCAAGAGCCCAAATCAATGGCCCCAAATCAAGACTTAGTTCTTGAGAAATTTGCAGAACAACAGGCACCATAGTAATCGTATATGGAATATTATCAATGAAAGCAGATGCGATTGCACTGACCCACAAAATGATGACTAATGCTGCTACGAAACGATATTCTATATCGAAGAATGTAATCGCTGATTCTACTTGGTATCCAATCCATGAAATTACGCCCAAGTGTTGCAAAGAATGGATTAGAACGAATAGTCCTGCAAAGAAAATCAATGTTGTCCATTCCACTTTTTCTAGAGGCTCTTCAAGTTCATGGCGGTCGGTAACAAGGAGCATTAGAACGGCACCAACCAATGCCACCCACGACACTGGAATGTGTAATATTGGATTTAGGAAGAAGCCAATGATGACTAAGCCAAGAACGGCTCCTGATGCCTTGAGCATCTTCATATCCTTTACACCATATTTTGCTTCTAATTCCTCTACATCACGAATTCTTTCTCCAGAGAATTCTTCAGCGTACATCCACTTGATCATCATGAATGTTGGAACAATAGTAAGCAATACACCTGGTGCCAATTCGACAATGAAATCATTGAATGAAACACCTTGGCTAGCTAAATCATTATAGCCAGCACTCGCAATTGCAGATTCGCTCATCATTGATCCAATGATGATGTTTGGTGGGTCTCCAATCATTGTTGCAGTACCACCAATATTAGAGAATATTACTTCAGCAATCAATAATGGAATCGGATTCAAATCCAAAACCCTAGCGAGTTGAATTGTAACCGGAGTCAGTAACAACATCGTTGTTACATTGTCTAAAAACGCTGAAAGAACTGCAGTGACAACACACAAGATTACGACTAGGGTCCAAACATTCCCATTGCTTTTCTTGTATGCTTGAACTGCAAACCACTCAAAGATTCCTGTATGAGAAATAACGCCGACCATTACCATCATACCCAAGAGTAAACCGATGGTTTCCCATTCGATTAGAGTGGTTGTCTCAGCTAGAGTTAGTGCGCCTCCAACCTTGTAATGATTGAGTGCAACAATTGCTGCCAGCCCTCCAATTGCTGCAGCCAATGTTCGATGAACAACTTCTGTAATGATTAGCGCATATACGAATAATAAAATTCCCAATCCTACCCAAACTGGTTCGTTACCTAGCCCATCTTTCAGAGTGATTCCAATGTCGACAGCTGCACCACCTCCTGCATTTGATGACGTGATGAATGCCATAAGACCGGTACCGACCAAAGCCAATAGAGAAATCCATTGGGAGGGGTGCCTGTTGAGTATGCGATTAGTACGCATAATTAGGGGGGAGTGAAATCGCCTCTATGAGCATTGGGTCAAGAATTGGACCACAAAACACCGACATTGCCCCTTGCAAGCACAATCAGAGAGGATGTTTCTTGCGCCAAATGTTGCCATACTTGTGCTCTGGCATCGCGTTCATAAATTCCCTTGTTAATCTTGATTTTTACCAACTTTCGTTTCGCCAATTGGGCACGAATTTCATCAACAATATTCGCGGTTATACCTGTCTTCCCTATTCTTACACTCGGTTGGAAATTTCTATCCATAGCTTGGCGCTTAATACTAGAGGGGATTTCTGACATCTTAATTTCCTCGATGTGACTTTGGCCCTCCGCCAAATCTGCGGACTCTACCACATGACAAGCATGTAGTGATTCTTTGACCATCCCTAATCCTAACGCGCGATGTTTTTCCAGGAATCAAAAGTTCGGTGCATCCCCTACAAATCCAGTGTCTTTGAGAGACTGGCAATGGTAGTCTGTTACGAGATGAAGTTTTGACCAGATGCTTTGCAGCATTCTGTCGGGCAATCATTGGCATTGATACATCTGAGATTACTGAAGATAAGTGCTGTTGTGCCTCGAGAGCGTTGTTTTTACGCTGGCTTTTTGCCTTCGTACTACCTCTCTTACGACTCATAATTTCAACTCACTTCAGCGCTTCTAGAATATCATCGGTGATTTCATCGATTGCTCTGTCTCCATCGATAACATGGAAAATCCCCTTTGTATCATACCACTCGGCCAAGGGTGATGTTTGGGCATGATATGCATTCAATCTACTCATCACTGTATCCGCATTGTCATCGGCTCGGCGCTTGAATTGATCTGACTCGCAAGAATCGCATTTTCCCTCAACTGTTGTAGGGTTGAATGAATCATGGTAAACCGCTCCACAATTTGCACAGGTAAAACGCCCGCAAATTCGTTCTACAATTCTTTCATCAGGAACTTCAATTGCTATTACATGCGAGACTTCGGTGATGCCTGCAAGTGCTTCGGCTTGTGGAATTGTTCTTGGGAATCCATCAAACATTACTCCGTTTGATGCATCATTTTCCTGAATTCTGTCTTTGATTAAAGCAATAATTACTTCATCAGGAACTAATTGACCTGCATCCATGTATTTTTTTGCTTCAATTCCAGTTGCTGTTCCAGCAGACACAGCAGCACGCAGCATGTCACCTGTGCTTACCTGTGGCAGGCCGGTAGAATTCATTATCCTCTGTGCCTGAGTGCCCTTTCCAGCACCAGGTGGTCCAAACAATACAATGCTCTCCATGCTCTTGGCGTAGAGAGTCCCTGTTTTCACTGTTGGCCTTGCTGGGCAAGCCACTGATGACCGTAATATTGCCACTGTTCCATTGTCCATCCTGGAGGCAATCCTTCCGGTGGAAGTGGCGGTGCAGCCGGTGTTGCAGGTACTGGCGGAGGCGTGACTGCTGGGGCAGCCGCTGGAGGGCGTCCCTGTGGAATTACAACAGGTGGGCGTCCATCTGGAGTGGCTGTTGGTGGCCTTCCCATTGGAGGTGCTGCTGGAGTCGGTAGAGTTGGTATTGATTTGGCCAAAGCGTCTGCAATTTCTTCAGCAGAAACATCTCCACTCGCAAAGGACTCCTGTCCAACAACCGAATCCATCACCGCTTGCATCCTCTCACCATCATCAGGAATGGAGTGAGCATCTGGTGCGACTAATTCTTCTCCAGAGAAGTCTTTAGGTGCAGATTTCTTTATCCTTCGTGCGATGATTGCCACACCTAATATTAGTGCGCCAATTATTGAATATGCCACTGTTGGCGAAACTATTCCAAACAATCCACCTTGTGACTTAGTATTCTTTACACTAATCTCTAATGTAATAGATTCATCACCACAAGTTAGTGTCAATTCTTCAATTCCAGGTTCGGTGTCATCATTAGTTTTGACCGTTAAGTCTACCGTCAACATCCCTCCTTCCGTGAGACCAGTGATTGTGTTTTGTGATAATTCAATATCCCAATCACTGACATCTAATTGGTAATCTAAATTTGCATCCAAAGGCAAGTTACCAATGTTCTTGACAGTTAGTGTTTGAGAGGCTTCTCCATCCCTATCAATCCCCAATAGAGGCCTTGCATCTTTGTCATACTCGAATGCACAGTATGCACCTGATAAAACCTCTACAGGATAGGTTGCTGAAACAAGTAATGTTTCAAATCCGTTATCGATTGTAGCATAAATTCCTAAGTCGAATGCATTCAATATTGCTGGCTCATTTGCAGGTGGCTTAATTCCAACAATCAACTCGGATGATTCTCTTGGACCCAAGAAAGAAGGAGGGTCAGCAAATCCAACTTCCCATCCATCAGGTGGTAATGAATTCGACCAATTCACATCAATTGGCGAATTTCCAGTGTTTTCAATCAATAGTGTGGTGTAAGTGAATTGACCATTTGGATTGGAGATCAATGTATTATTTTCCGGAGGAGAAATTTCCAAGCCGATTTCGTCCTTTACAACCAAAGTAGTTTCATTCATTATGAAGTTAGAAATGTCTTGGCTAATTTTGATTACAAGATGATTTTCATCATTTCTTTCGGCTACAGGAGATACAAGAATTTCGAATCGAACTTGGTCTGATTGACCAGGAAGAATGTCCAACTCAACTTCTCGATTATCTGTTTGCGAGCCGTGGCTTACCTGTATTGTCCAAGTAGTTAACTCGGGGCTTACCCGAACGGTCAATTCAAGAGGTGCATTGCCTGTATTTTCAATTGACAAAGTCAGGTTTAACCTCTCCCCAGTATCGACATTTACGTCTCTAGCATACGCTGCTGGGCCGACACCTATGCCCTCATCATCAATTAGATTCGTAGAAAAGGATTCCAACGATTTTACAGTGAGTACAACCGTCTCGCTGATATTCAAAGAAGGGTCTGCCTCACTGGTTACAGAGCAGGTGACCGAGTCAGTGCTTCCAGCTGAGGGAAGCCCATTTGCAACAGGAGGTACGTACAACCTAACCTGCATTGGTAAATACTCCAAAATATCTAGTGGTTCAAATGAATACGATGAAGAATTTGACTGGCCAAGTTCCACAGGCCAGCGGTTTTGACTGTAGCAATCCAAATCGTAAACCGCTGGAGAATTTCCTGTATTTCTCACAGAAATTGAGAATGCAGTGCTGCCACCTGGAATTGCTTCTAATCCGCTAGTTCCAGCAGGTGCAACTTGAACATTCTTGACTTCTTCAATGACTAATCGCAATCTAATCGTATGCTTTACATTTGGATTGTTAGAATATTTTGCAGTGATGTCCATAACATAGGTACCAGCCATTGCATACCTATCGGTGCTACCAGACAAATCAGCATCATCATCATTCATTGTGATGTTTAGGTAAATCGAATCTCCACCTTCTCCCATCGCAGAAAGCGTAAACGGTCCTGATAAATCTGAACTTCTTGACCACACATCTTCGGTTGGCAACAGCATATCATCTCTCATGGGATGAGGCGATTGGACCTGCGATAAGTGCAACTTCACAGATTGTTGTTCTGTCCCTTCATGCTTCAGCATCACTGGCCAAGTATATCCTTCAGCAGTGGAAGGGTCCAGCGTTTGATTAACCATATTCACATCTTCCATTCCACTCGAATCAAGAGTTACCAATCTCACTCCAAGTGCGGAAACGGTAATTGTCAACTCTTCGATATTGTTGTTAACACCATTCGTCTCATCATTAACTTCAGCGACATCCGAATCAACATCAACTGTAAGTCTCATATCATGGTCACCTGTTGTAGTGAATGTATGGTAAATCGTTAGAGAATCCATAACTCCCGAATTTAGAGAGGCCCTATTTCCATCATACAATGTAGTACCTTCAGTCAAATCCTCAAGCGTCACTCTAAACTGGCCGGCATCTGCAGTTCCTTGATTCAACCAAGAAATTCTAATTGTGATTAAATCATTGACTAAGGGTGATTCGGAAGAGGGGAAAATTGCTCCATCGAAGGCAAGTAAATCTGCCTTTTGATCTAAAGTTGCATCTGCGGTCACAACTAGAGCATAGGCTTGGTCTAATCCACCTGCATGGCTAACGGTCAATTGCCATTTGCCAGAAGAAAGAGCAGAATTGGGAGCAATATTGATTCTCTCCACATTGTTTACATTATCATGCACACCATTTGGCACGGAAAATCCGTTAACAATTACATTACCCTTGTAGATTGTACCATCTGGTGCAGATAATTTGAGATCTAAATCGTTAACCAATCTGGATTCATTTTGTTGTGCATTGGCACTTCCTGCCACATCGGTCCACGCCAATGTAATGTCAATTCCAGATGACGGGTCCAAATCAAACTGATACAAGGTGGAGAATCCTGCTGACAGAGTTCGAGAATTATCGTGGAATGTTGACAAATCATTACCATTGTATTTGGGCATAACAGAATTAGAGACCGAAATTTGACCCCAGCCTTCTTGGGCATTAGGGACATCAGGAGTTCCTAGGTCAATTGCACCATTGATGCTAGCAGCCTTAAGCAAAGAAGCAGATGGTGCAGAAATACCAACATCTTCACGAATAAATTCGCGGATTAGAGAAACCGAACCTCCCGCAACAGCAGTAGCCTGGCTTGAACCAGATAGTGTCATGTACATATCGTTACCATTAGAATGTGCTCCAGAACCACAACTCCAACCAACTGGAAAGGCAGCCTCTTGTGCACGCCCTGAACAAATTGAGACTCCAGGTGCTACTAAATCCGGTTTGACTCGACTATCTAGAGATGGCCCTAATGCGGAGAAGTTGGCAACTGTACCACTAGGATTTGTTGTAGAAGCGCCTATTGAAAGCACATTTTTCGCAGTTGAAGGAGCCATTACTTTCGAGGCATTCTGCCCGGGATCATCTCCTGCAGAAAAGATTGGAAGAAAATCAGGGTTATCATGAACAAATATGTCAACCGAACGAGAATCAGCAGAATATGCACCATAATTCCCATTCAGACCCCATGCGTTGACCGCTACGCGAGAACCTTCTTGCTCAGCGTGATTCAACATATCATAAATCGAACCGATTCGTCCGAAAATTCCCGTAGGATCGTGTTCAAGTGCATAGGCTACAATGTGAGACTCGGGCGCAATCCCCATGGCACTAGAATCACCACTTCCATCACCAGCAATTGTCAATGCCACATGAGTTCCATGGCCACCATTGGAATCTGCTGGGCTCGGATCTAGTCCAAATTGAGTGTATACACCGGCAATCCTTCCGACTATGTCTGGATGATCTTGGTCAATTCCAGTATCGGTGAAAGAAATCTTTTCTCCCGAACCATCTAGGCCCAAAGATGAGTTTGCGACTTCTGGAAGGCCGACTATTGCTCCTGCTACAGCATTTGTTAGGCGTAATTCATGTGCTTGTTCTGACCAAATAATTCTAGCATCTCTAGCCAATGACTCTAGATTAATTTGACCTTTTATCTCACATAGATGAAGGCCACACCATGCCTCATCTGCACCCATCAGTACCAAATCATGTGTCAGGCCTTCTAATGCTTCAGGTTGCAAATCCACTGCCGGAATTGCAGAAATATAATCTGTTGATGAATCAATGCTCGAAGAAACTCTCCATCCCGGCATCATTGGTCCTGCCCACCTAACTGACTCATCAGCCTGAATTTGTTCCAAATCATTCGGATGAGCTAATCTAACCAACCAAGAAGACGAGCCAAGATTGTCTAAAACAAATACACCATGATTGTCCACTAGGTCATACAAAGCACTGCCTGTGTGATGCTTTAATTGGATGATTGCCATGCCTGTACTGCGATAATCTTGGGAATCATCAAGTCTAGATTTTGGTGGCTCATCATTCAATGGGTCAAAAGATGCCAATGACAAATGGATTTGATAATCCAAAGATTTCAGAGCCGATGGCGAAGTTTGAGATGGCTCTATTGCATGCCAATTTGCTGCTGCAACATCTCTCAGACTATCCTCCTCTTGAACGGGATTGTCAATTGCGCCAGTAACCGGTGCAAGAAGCAACACTGCGAGGATAATTAACGTCCTCTGCTGAGCCAACATAACTCTTCGGACAGTGCATCCATACTTGAATACAAGCCTCAGATGAGCCCTATGGGCTCACTCGAAAAGTGTAGCAATAGCAGCATCTGTTTTTGCTACAGAGGCTTGCCAATCTGTTTCCGTCCCCATCAATGCTCGAATGGCATCGATGTTTTCTGGAATAACATCTGATTCCTGATGAATTGCTTGGAAATAATACAGGTTATTGCCAACTAATTTTACTCCATCTTCCCATACGAAAATCTCGTGTAAATCGCCCCATGTTCTACCCATATCTCTAGCAAATTCCATCACTTCTGCCGTAGTGGTAATTCCGGTTTCAGCACCGTTCATAATCACTATACGAGGAGACTTTGACCACATTTCCAACACACTTGCTGTTGTTAATCCGTGACCCTCAGGAAGTGTCGCAACAATCGAGTGGACATGCATGATTGTTGTAGGTACTGCCACAGCAAGAGAATTGATTTTGATTTCCGGCTTAACGGTCATTACATCAGGTCCGTGGTGGCTTGGAACTTTCAGTACGGGTTTAATCGCATTAATCGGACCTTTCTTTGAATCTCCTGGGTCAGCAGCTCTTCGAATCATTGTACATTCAACCGACAAATCTCCACAGTGCTCATACAGCGGAACAAGCGTTCTAGAAAGTCCAGTTGTGTTACAGGATACAACTCTTGTACCTTCAACATTCAAATTTGCTGCGTGATTTGCACAAGAAGTATAGGACATACCGGTCATCTCATGCTTCTCGCCACCTTGGAAAATCCACTTGATTCCAGCAGCCTGATACTTGGCCTTATTCTCTGCTCCAATTTTACCTGGTGAACAATCAATTACAATGTCGGCAACGGCTAACAAATCACTTAGACCACCGTGACATTTGTATCCGGCTGGAGCAAATGCTGCAATTTTCCCAGGATCGTCAAATGTACAGTACAGAGGGTAGCCTTTTCGAACCGCTAAATCACAACCAAAGGCAGGTCTAGTCTTGGTAACACCAATAATTTCCATGTCGTCTTGACAAGCGACTGCGTCCGCAACTCGCTTACCGATTGTTCCATATCCATTGATTGCAACCTTGATGGCCATATCGCTCCCTGTTGAAGGTGCCTTCGCGCCCCTCTCTTGAACCTTGCTTCGCGCACCTTTACCCATCTATCAGGCAAACTGTTGATGAAAGAGAACACACCCGCAGGGTCATGGCAAGCATTGACGAGGTTGTTGCAAGTTCGATGAGTATCAACTCTAGACTGCCTGCTCAACTCGAAAAAGCACTCGAAAGAAATATTGTTTTGCGCATTGGTTGGACGACCAATGGAGACCCAGTTCCTAAGGATGGAGAACTGGGTTTGTGCCCAAATTTACCCGATGGATCTAAAGTAAGGAGCCTAGGTAATTTAGGTCCATTCACCGCAGCTTTTGGGAGAGGTGGTATTTACACTCATCAAGGTGATGTAGGCTCTTATCTTGGCGCAGGCAACGATGGAAATCGAATCACCTGCGAAAGAGCAGCCGGTCCGTGTGCTGGCTTTGGACAACGCAGTGGAAGAATAACAATTCTGGACGGAGTTGGAGATGATGCTGGAGCAAAAATGACCGGTGGATTACTCGTCGTTAGAGGTGATGCTGGAATCCGTATCGGTGGCGGTATGTCTGGTGGTGACATCGTTGTCCATGGAGATGTAGGAGGGGATCCGGGTGCTGGAATGACTGGTGGAAGAATAATTGTTAACGGCAGATGCCCTTCGCCACCGCCTGGAGTAACATTGCGAACCTTAGAAAAATCTGAGGTTAAAAAAATCAATGATTTACTAGGTGAAGAGGACCTACAGGTTCCAGCGGATGCTGTTTGTCTGGTACCAGATGGAGATGTTATTGAGGGAATAATGGCGGAATGTCGCGAGGACCTCTCTGGGATTTCTTTGCTTCCAACAACCACAGCACATAGCCCAAATTATTCAACTTGCGATACAGTAGTTTTAGTTGGCGAGGAAGATGCATTGGCCTTGCCTATTCCGTTGCTTCCATACATTCCTAATGGGGTTAAAGATGACTTGTTCCATCCTTGCTTGGTTAGGAACAAACCTCGTGATTGTGATATTGTTATAATCGATGCAGACAACATTGCAAATGCTGCAAATCTGGTACAATCTGCTGCTGGTTTTGCTATTGATATGGATTCACTACCTCGTCTAGACGGTGCGGCAATCGATGGTTTACTTGTTGCACTTCGTTGCATTGCAGGCCCTCTTGCTAAAGTAATGATGATTCGAGGAGTTGGGCAATCAGCAGCACTACATGCTGATTCTCAGCACCATGGTGCAGATGCAGCAGTCAGTGTTTTGAATGATGGAAGTGGCATTAGTGCTGCAGCATCTCTACCAATGGTAGGTCGCTCAGCATCAGCAACTTTGGAAGAGAGTTGTCACGCTTCAATGTGGCTTCCATGGTCTGCGACAAGTGAAGATTTAGCAATCCTTTGTGCTTCTAATGTTGCGTTCACAATATGCCCTGCTCCGGATGAAAATATTGCTGGATGGATTGCACAAGTCACAGCAGGCCTAACAGCGCATCTTAATCGTCTTGGACTTGCTTCAATCGATTCTCTTACTCGTGCAAACTTGAGAGCATGTGACCAAGATACTGCCGCTGTAAGCGGCCTGCGTCTTGCTGGCTATGACCGCCCGATGCCTCACTGGTTTGCAAGGTGATATTATGCCATCAATCAGTGTTGAACAATCTCTGCTTCGAAGATTCGTCGAAGCCAAAGGAAGAAAGCACGACATTGAGGATTTGGCCTTCCGCTTACCACTAATGGGAACCGACATTGACAATTGTGATGACCAAGTTCTTGACATTGAAATATTCCCCGACAGACCGGATTTACTATCGCCTGAAACTCTATTTCACGGAATGATGCCATTCTTACATGACGCACCTCCTAATCCAAGATTATTGGTTCATCCTGGAACAATTTCGATGACTGTTTCACCAGAACTTGCGAACATCAGACCCGTGATTTTAGGTGCTGTTGTTCGAGGACTCGATATTGATGAGGATGTGATTAAGCGCCTAATGGATCATCAAGAAAAATTACACTTTGCATTAGGACGAGGCCGAAAGCGTGCATCGATAGGAGTGCATGACCTTGCGACAATCGCACCTCCGTTTAGGGTTGAGGCTGTTGACAGACAACACTCGTTTATCCCGTTGGCAATGGACGAGGAAATGACGATTGATGAGATTCTATCTGAACATCCAAAGGGAGTAGATTATGCACATTTACTGCAAGGAATGGAAAAGGTCCCAATAATCTTCGATTCTAATGATGCGGTTCTATCATTCCCTCCGATTATCAATGGAGACCATACTACAGTCAACACCAATACTCGTGACTTATTCATCGATGTTACAGGCCTAGATATTAGGGCATGTGAATCTGCACTAATGTTGGTCTGTTTGCAACTATCGGTACTAGGTGGAAAAATTGAATCCGTGAGAGTGAATACCTGTGAAGGAACTGAATGGAATCTGGAAGGAGCACCAATTGAGCACAAAGTTGAGCGTTCTTTGGTTGAAGGGATATTAGGCAACCCGTTCACTGATGATGAAATTGAGAATGCCATAAGAAGAATGGGTGGGATTTACAATGGAGATTATGCTGGCGTCCTGTCTATTTCGATGCCAAGGTGGAGATTCGATATATTACATCCAATAGACTTGGTTGAAGAAGTTGCAATTGGACATGGTTATGATGACCTTGCCCACGACGTTCCCAAAGCTCCACTAACAGCGATTCCACGACCAGACGGACATCTACGTCGCAGAATTCGCGAAGCACTACAGGGCCTTGGACTAATTCAAATTCAATCACTAACACTATCAAATGATGATGATCAATTCAATTCTGTTAGATGGAAGCCAGACGGTGCAATTACCCGAATGACGAACCCGATTACTACCGAACACACAATTCTACGCCAGAATATTCTTCCAGGTTTGCTGAGATTACTAGCGGCAAATCGACACCATGACTTGCCACAAGGTGTTTACGAATTGGGTAGTGTAGTTATTGACCATGCGAACAGAGACAGATTCGCTTTCTTAGTTGCTGAAAACTCTGGAGGATTCGCCTCATTGCGTGGCCGGATTCAGGCGCTAATGCGTGACCTTGGTTGCAATGAATGGGAACTTGAACCACTCGAGGGGGGACCGTGGTTAACAGGTAGAGCGGCTACAATCTTGGTTGATGATAAAGAAGTTGGCGAGTGTGGTGAAATCGACCCACATGTTTCCGAAGCATTCGAATTGAATGTCCCTATGAGCGGTGCCCAAATTGATGTTGCAGCACTTTCCAGTGTTCTCGAGGATCCAGTTCATTGAACAATCTCAAACTCAGCACTATCGATTTCAACTGAAACTGTTTCGTATTTGATGATTAATTTCAGCGAACAATTTTCTTGGCAAATGTTTACTCCATTTTCTAGTAGTATTATACTTTCATTAGCATTCCAGTATTCTTCATCCAAATCATCGATTAAAATTTTACAAGGAGATGACACTACTGTATTCGGGTTTTCAAGAGCAGGAAATGAACTACCATCCAATGCTGCAATAATCATCGTTGGATATCTGCTTTCATCATTGGAATTATAGTAAGTCAAGAATTTAAGTTTGAA
>CAZEXE010000044.1:0-14995 GCA_964516645.1 uncultured Candidatus Poseidoniales archaeon | reverse complement strand
ACTACTACCACTTGGTTCGAAATCAGCAACTTGCCAAGTCGTTAGATTGGAGGTATCATGCGCCCACAGTTCATAGCCGCTACCACATCTTGCACTGAAGTATAGTGTGCCACCAACTAACATCTCCATGTAAGATCCGGGGCTACTGCCACCACTACAGTAGATATCATCAACCATCCAGATAACATACTTACTGCAATAGGTTGTTGTATAGTCTACTTCACCAGATTCAAGAACACCATTTTGAGCAGTTCCTCCTCCATCTCCATTGTCAAGACCTTGTTGTATGACTCGTCCACCAGCAGTGCATCCTAAAGATGGGTGCGGAGACGAAATACTGGTCAACATGGTGCTGGCTGAGGCGCTGCCATTGGTTCCATTCGCTCCGTCAGCGCCATCTGTTCCATCAACACCATCTTGACCGGGAGGCCCTTGTTGTCCTGGCTCTCCATCGCAAATATCGACCGCAACAACAACCTCGGTGATATCGAGAACTCCATTTCTATTATTGTCTGCACCGATTTCGAAGGATTTACCTCCTGTGGCACAAGTAGTGTTTGATAGAATTTGAATTAGTGTGGTGATTCCATCAGTGCCATTCTGGCCATCTGCGCCATTTTGGCCAGTTGGTCCTTGGCTACCATCTGCACCGTCAGAACCACTGGTGCCATTTTGCCCATCGACACCATCTATACCGTCAGCTCCTTTGATCTCAACAGTATTCCAGCCATCTGTAGTACAGACTTCGAAAGATTCAGTGGAATCAACATAGTATAATCTACCATTTCTTTGCTCGTCACAGGTTGGTAAGTCGGAAGTAGAATCAACAAAATATACGTTCCAATCTTCTAATTCGGAACTGCTAACATCTTCAGGAATGAATTCACTTTCATCTACTGAAGAAAGCATGTAAAACATCACACTAACAAATACTAGCATCATTGCCAGAGCAATTGCCATGTATGTTTTTTTGTAACTTCTTTTTTCCACACCAATTACTTTTTTTTCTTTGACTGGAATAAATGGGCTGTTTGTCATGGAGCACCTATGGTATATCTGAATTATAGCACTTATGCTATCTTTTGCCAGACATCATACCAATTTTGTTGGAACCCATATTCAATTTCCTCGGGGGGCAACTCTACAGGAATATTGGGTTGGGAGATGAGTTGGAAATGTGAGGAAAAGTCCCTCACATTACATGTACGTATGACTAACCCTTCTTGCCTCAATTCTTGGTTCATGGCATCAAGTGAATCTTGATCCCACCTCCCTCCTGATTGCAAACCTCTCTCTGGACAATAACTGAAAATAATGATGTCCACTTCTGACAATTCACCAATGTCATCAATTGTTAAGACGTCTTGCCTGCGAATAATAACACGATGCGCATACTTGTAAAGTGGTCGCATATTGTGTGTTAGGTTTGCACTTCGTTGAATATTAAAGAAAGACTCAATTGTGTATGCCGAATTAACTGGATAAATTCCATTTTCCTCTTCCTCGACTAAACGCCGCCCATCACCTGAAGTAACATGGAACTCTATTGCAATTCTATTTTCTTCACAAATATTTACCATTCCTAGAATTATTGGTTTTAGTTTGTGAAGGCGCCTTCCAGCAGCGGGTAAGTGCACAATAAGTCGCCCTCTCGATGTGTCGAATGTCGAAAACCACTGCCTAAACCAAGGTATGGAAATGCTGCTTTGTGTCAGTATCATTCCCAATCCTCCTCAAAATCTTCTGGCCATTCTTCATCAAGCATTACTTTATGCTTCATGTCATTCTTCCAAACTCTCAATCGTTCTCTATCAAATTCATTATCTATTTTTTTGCCTTCAGCAATTTCATGCAATATCAAAATAAAGATATCCAATAGGCTCAAAATTTTATTATTAATCGCGTTCATAATACTACCTCAAAATCCTTCCATAGTTGTACACTATATTAGTGTCGCGGCTCGCCGTTGGATTATTGCGCACTCATATTGCGCTAAGGGTGGCGCCGAGAGAGAGATTTGAACTCTCGTGCCACAAGGACACGCGATTTCCAGTCGCGCGCAATACCAGGCTATGCGATCTCGGCCGCAAACCGGCTGACAAGCATTTCCTGTTTAACCGAAACGGTTGAAGAAAGGAAATTTCAACTCCGAATCGGTTATATCGAGACGGCAGGTCGCCGCAGATACGCCACCATGGCTTAGCGGTATAGCACCTCATTGGTAATGAGGAGGTCGCGAGTTCAATTCTCGCTGGTGGCTCTTTACCTATTTTCTTCAAATTGAAAATTATGACCTGCTTGGGTAGAGTTGATAGGTCGAGGCGGACCCGTAGGGTCCGGTTGTGAGTGATGAAATCGACAGTGAGGGCCCCGCTCGCCATATTCCTAACCATATTGATGATTAGTCATGTTGCAGCTGCAGCAACTAGTCTTTGGAACGGTCCGTCTGGTCTTTCAGGTTCATCACGAAGCGTTAGTAGTGCCTTTGAGGTGCCCGGTAATGCAACAGTTATCGATGCATGGTTACATGTTGATGAAAGTGGATATCTCGAGGATGGCAATGGAGAGGTATGGACTGGTGAAGATGTTACTGGAAACTTTAGTGCAGGCCAATTCACTAACACGTTGATGGGGAAATTCGAGGGGGCAATGTCCCTTGCACCAGATAGTGCGGTCTCAAACATCGACACATTCTCTTCTGCTAGCCTACAATTGCCAAGTGCATGGACTCATGCAGGCGCAATCTGGGAGGCAGTCAATCCTTCCAGCATGAATGGGACAGTTAGCGGACCTACTCGAACTTTGGCTCACGGTTATGTTCCTGCAGCAGCAGCAGATGGTGGAGTAGTAGCAGCAACTTTGCCAGGCCAAGCACTTCCTGCAAATTCTGCAGGCAGTCTTACTGCACCACAATTCGTAGTTCCAAGTCCAATAAATCATTTCAATTTCTCATTTTCGCATTGGCACCACTTGGATGTCAATGATGGTGCTTGGGTTGAATACAAACTCGATAACGGTGCTTGGACTTATCTTGAGCCATCTGGAGGATATCCTTCCACAATCTCAACTAATGCTAGCGTCCCTAATGGTGCGAATGGTACAGGATTTGGTGTATTCGGTGATGGAAATCACAGTGGATGGACTACAGCATTATTCAATCTCGACAATATATCTGGAGTATCAACTGCTAACTACATGCAATTTAGGTTCCAAGTTTGGACCGATAGTAACAGCACCCTTCGTCCCGGTTGGTTCCTTGATGAGTTCTCAGTAACCAATGTTGGTAATTCGACTGGATTGTGGCATCACGGATGCTATACACAAACAACGACAACCTGCGTTTACAGTAATAGTGCAAATGGTGCTTTGGAAAGTGATGTAAACCTCTCCTCTACTACAGCGGGTTCGGTAATCCAAACACGTCTTGAGTTCGATCTTGAAGGTTCAACATACGATAATTTCTGTATTGAATTGTCAACCAACAATGGAACTTCATGGACCGACATATCCTCTTCGAGCAGTTCTACCACCACTTCTTGCCGCTCTAGGACGGGAGCAATTCCTGGTAGTAGCTATACATTACCTAACGGTACTACAGTTATTGATGAGTCAGGTGGCTTCATAATCTTGGATTTCGCAATCCCTTCGACGATGATTGGTGCTACAAATACCTCGAAAATTCGCTTTGTAGTTGAGACAGATACCTCTGTGCAATATGGAGGCAGTACCGATGATAGAGAAGGCCTGACAGTTGATTGGTACAAAGTTGTAAATTCAACAGGAAGCACTCTGTACAGTAATTTGTTATCCAATTCATCCTCGGCCACAACTTATGGCATCAATGGAGCAACTAACGATTGGGCATTCGTCCAAATTGGAACTGGCGGATTATCGATTAGTGATAGCCTTGAAGATGCCCCTGCATTGCCTCCTGGCGGCTGGAGTATCTCAAACCAAGCAGGTCAAACCGGTTGGCAATTTGGTGCAGTATGTTCGAATTTCACAGATGGACCTGCATCATTCCCTAGTGCGAATCTTGGATTTGGCACCACCCTTTGTGGTGACTATGATTCAGGTTCAGACAACTCGCTAATTTCACCAAGTTACTATGTTCCATTAGGAGCAAGTGCTAGATTTGTCTGGAAACATTGGATGTGTTCTGAAGACACATGGGATGGTGGTGCATTGTATGTTTCAGTGAATGGTGGAGCCTGGAATCAGGCCTATGTCAATTATGCAAATGGTAGCAATTGGTATGATGGAACTATTACCAATACTGTCGCGTTTTCTGGAACTGATGTTTGGGATGGGAGTCAATATGTGAATGCTGCAGGGCAGTGGTCTTGCCTCAGTTCAGTGAATATTCCGTGGTTAGATATGGAATACGATGTTTCAAACCTTTCAGGAAACAACATTTCATTTAAGTTTAGACAAATGTCTGATACCGCAGTACAGGAGCCTGGTTGGTATGTTGATGATATTGGACTTGAAGTTGATTGGTTCGAGACTGAAGGTTCATGGATGTCACCTCTTGTTTCAACCCATGATCTTGGCTATGGATTCGTAGATGCAGATATTATTCTGCCAAACAATACTTGGTATGGAGTGAATGTTCTCGATTCGACAGGACACATTATTGCAGGCCACGGAAACATGTCCCTTCCACTTTCTCTTGCGAGCATCGATAGAGATGTTCACACAGGTATACATATCGAGGTGATGATGGGGACCGATGATGAGTATTATTCTCCACTAATCAAGGAGTTAACCGTAGGTGCGACTCGCTACTTTGGTGATGCAAATGGCTGGAATATTCCTCCTTCAATAACTCGCTTGGCAAATGGAACTTGGGTCAATAATGGGGGATCAACTCAAGTAATTACTGGAGATTCAGGTTTGTCATCTCGCCCAATTTCTTCGGCTATGGTTTCAGGTAATTTCTCAGGAGTTACTGCAGCATTGACGACTTCTGGGTCACAAAGCGTATCTTCCAACATGATAAATGCAATTCTTGATTTGGGAGATATGAGAACTTACCTAACACCAAGGGTTACTTTAGCTCCTGGAGCATATGTGGAAGCGCTTGCATTCAGAGGCGTTTTTGCTCAACCAGCACAAGATGCATCGATTGATTTAGCAGATGATGGGATATTCGATTGGGAGTTCTCATCATCTCCTGCTTATGGCTCATATGGATGGCAGACAAGAATTGATGGAATGTCAACAACTCATTCGATGAGTGTAAATGGGAACGGAACATTGTCAGTATTAATCCCTCAAAACGCCAATGTCCACACATTACTACTTGGACTAAACCCGTCTGGAAATACTGAGCCATTGACTGTTGCAAGCGGACAGAATGCATTTTATCAAATACCATCTTACAATTGGTCAACAACAGTTGTCTCGATTGCTAATCCACAACTCTCGTCTTCGGGAGTACACACCGATTTAAGCGGTAGAAATTGGTCGATGTATGACATAGAATTCTCTTCTTCTAACACTTCGTTCGGCATAGGTTCATTCGCAATCGGCTACAATTTGTTCGAGAATGTTTCTGGCCTAGGACAAGTTGTGAAGGCTTATCATCAAGCAAACTCCAATAATGGCCTAGCCAACATTGTAGATATTCCACTTACTTGGACTTCATCCAAAGGAGGAGTAGCAATCGATGGTGGAGTGTATCACGAAAATCTGATTACAAATCATCCGTTTACAGTGCCGGAAACATGGTATCCAAATGGGTTGCTACAAGGATTTACTACGCAACATCATCATTTACAGGGCAATCAAAATATTGTTCAAATTAATCTAACTGGAACAGATGCATCCGGAGATGTGGTGCACATTGTTCTTAGTGACATACACGCAAATGCTACATTCACTCAAACCAGCGGCCAAGCAATGTTAAAACTCGATAATTCGACTTCGGTAAGTGAGGTCGGTGGCAGAATAATTGTGGACTGGCAATTTGAAGTTGATTGGGACTGGAATGACTCACAATCAATGACGTGGTCTGTGCAAGGATATTACCTTGATAATAGCGGTAAACTAGAGGGATTATCTCCGGCAACTGCACAATCTGGCGGCATAGCAACACAAGCCAGTGAAAACGACCTACAGGTCGACTCTTGGCAGGTAATTGATCTGTATGGTCACGACTTGTCAGACATTTTCTCACCATCATATCCCTTCTGGGCAAAATCAGGTAGCCAAGTTTCGGTTTCAGGTACTGTGAGATTCGAGAATACTCTTGACATGCGACCAATGGTTGATGATTTCATTGTGGCAGTAAATGTTGATGGAACAGATGTTGTCCTCAATTCAACTGGAAATGGCCAATGGACTGGATTGGTAACCCTTCCATCTTTCGCTTTGGAAACCAATTTGACTCCTTATGTGATTCGAGCAGGCCCAGCGACTGGGGCTGATGGTGCTGAGGATGCGACTTTCACAACACCGGTCAATATTCTATTAGATGGCCATTCACCTTGGGCTTCTAATTTGCAAGTGAATAATGGGCAAAGATTACTGGCTGCTGACGGATATACTTGGGACCCAACATCAACACTATCTTTGCAAGTTACTGTTACCGATGACCAAGCACTTGGTGATGAATTGGTAATGCATTACTGGCGTGAAGTAATGGATGATACCAATGGTGACGGAATTGCAAATTATTCTGAATATCAGACCATGCTTAAACCTCTACCTGAGGGAATTGCAGGGGAACGAACCCTGACATTCAGTGGCATTGATGTGTCAGGTCTTGATATGAATGCACAGTTTTCTGTATTCTTTACCGGCACTGATTATGCAGGCCACGAATTGATACATGGAGGGGACGCAGGTTTGGACAACGACATGGCAACATTGACTATTGCAGTCAATGAACCTACTGCGATACCAACTTCAGAATTAGTGCTTGATACCGTAAATGAACAACTCCTTGCAGGACAGATGCATAATCTGACAATGGAGATTAGTGACGCAAACGGAGTCAATTCAATCGATATAGTAACTGTCAAATTATTAGGTACAGATGAAAATACGGTAGGAGTGATGAATTGGGAACCGAGAAATGGTGCAATGTATACCGCTAACGATTCACAACTGACACTTCACGACATTATTACAACTCAGGGTGAAGGAGATGCTTGGGCTGTATCTTGGCATTTCACACTGGACTGGGATTTCGATGAAGGCCTAGTGCCAGAATATGCTATGCCAGCAATAATTGTCTTCGATGATGATGATTTGAATCCAGTTGCTTTGCTGACTAACCTTGGGGAAATCAGATGGCAGTTAGACAACAACCTCGAAGTTGTTGTTGAGAATATGTCCGACAACACACCTCCAATCTCAATGTATTCCGCTGAACACGTTTACGTTCAACCTGGTGATGACTTAACCATTAGTGGAATTGTAATTTATGAAAAGTCAGGCGCACAGGTAACTACTCTACCAGAGCAAGGCCTTGAGGTTGCAATTGATACAATGTATGGAAATGAACCATTGCAAGTCTATACCGAAGTCGCTCCTGACGGAACATGGCAAACTGGTATGATATTGCCTACAAGGTCTCTGTCGCAGCCATTACTAACTGTTGATTATTACATCACAGGTATTCCATCTCCTGGTGAAGATGCGACCTCGACGCAAACATGGATTACTGTAGATGAAGTCTCACCTGTAGTTCAATTCTCTTCAGTACCACTCGCCCTAGATGATGATGATTTAGAGATGCTTCAATTTGCAATTCTAATCATTGATGAAGGTGGATTACCAGAAGGCGATCTTCTTGTTAATTGGGCTTTCATGCGCAACGGTTTGATTATGAATTCAGGCCAATCAAGTGCATACATACCTTATGTTGCCAACAATGATGGAGCATGGACTTATTCTGGAAACATTGACTTCACTGAAGGAGTAAATGTCAGTCTTGAAAATGGAGATGAGTTGGTTTGGTGGATGGATGTCACAGACCTTGCAGGAAACACAGCTAGTGGTACAGGTCTATCGTTGATTGACCCAATGCGAACCGACTTCACAATACTATCATTCGATGTAACGGTCACCAATATCGAAATCGCACTAGCAGATGGGAGCATTCCAAGAGGCAATGAAGTTGTAGAAGGCACAGAAATTGGCGTGGTAGTCCATGTGAGAAATCTGGGTACCAAGTCTGGAACGGTTACGATTTCACTGATGGAAGATAAGGGTGAATCTAGAACTTGGCTTTCACATGGTAGCATGGATTTGTCACTCTCACCAGGACAGAGCCTAGAGACAATCCCACTATTGTTTGAGACTCATGGTGCAGGTCCTCAGAATTTGTACGTGAACATTACTGGAATGGAATTATGGATTGAAAACTCGATGCTTCCGCATTGTTATCCATCCGCAAATAATGCAACTTGTGAACTAAATGTTGAATCAGATATGCCGAGAGTAATTAGCCAAGAAGATGTAGATTCTGGCTTAGGTGGAATGACTCTAATCGTGTCAATATTGGCATTCCTACTATTAGGTGCTGGAGTTGCGATTGCAGTCCTTCTACGCAGAGACAATTCTGAACAAAGTATCTTCTATGACGATGATGAATGGGACGATGAAGAAGCGCAATATAGTG
The DNA here is from genome assembly GCA_964516645.1 of uncultured Candidatus Poseidoniales archaeon. Taxonomy (GTDB): domain Archaea; phylum Thermoplasmatota; class Poseidoniia; order Poseidoniales; family Poseidoniaceae; genus MGIIa-K1. The sequence goes on along the minus strand of CAZEXE010000044.1, from coordinate 6,363 downwards.
AACAAAAAGTAACTCCAATACTCCCTCCTATGGCTCCGGCACGTCCTGATATGGATGCAGCATCAGATACATTGGATACTGTGCCACAGCAAGAACAAGATGAGGCAGAACCGGCGTCGATTTCTGAGATAGAAGAGGAACCCGCTAAAGTTGTAGATGATGACCCTTGGGCAGAGGTAGATCATTCCGAGGAAGAGTAGGGGTCGCAAAACGCGCGCGCAACACCCTAAAACGACCGAAATCCATTAAAGCCTATTTTCCAATTTCAATTTAGAGAGCCACACTCTCTAGATGGGAAAGACATGACTACTAAAGGCGAAAGCAAGGACACAGCAGCACGTGTTCGAGAATTGCAGACACAAGTTGACGATTTGAAGGAACTGGTGAATACGCTACTTTCAGTCATATGCGAAGAACCAGATGGAGTCTCTAGCGGAGCGGCTCCATCTTATGGGCAACCAAAGATGAATTACTGCATGTGATTATCCTTTGATCACTGCTAATGGCATCATTCTAGCTATTGGCTTTGCTAGGCCTGCAGAATTTGATAACTCGATTACTTCGTCTACATCTTTGTAGGCGTCAGGCGCTTCCTCGGACATAATGTTTGGAGTATTCGCGTGAACTCTAATTCCACGAGATTCCAATTCTCGCTTCAATGCCTTGCCATCGATTTGTTTCTTGGCTTGAGAGCGAGATAGTACTCTACCAGCACCATGACATGAAGAAGAAAAAGCACGGTTACTTGTCATACCTTCAAGTAACCAAGACCCCGTACCCATGTCACCAGGAACCAATACTGGTTGTCCGGGCATGGCACGAGTTGCACCTTTGCGGTGCACCATACAGGTGCAGACTTTTCCAGCAATGTTGTGTTCCTCAATTTTTGCAATATTGTGACTTACATCATAGAGCAATCTACTCTCAACATCCATCTCCACTGCTAATGTTTGACGCAGTCTGTGAGTAAGAGCACTACGGTTTGCGAATGCATAGTTGGCAGCTCCATTCATTGCATCGAGGTAAGATTGCCCTTCACGACTGTGAATAGGCGCTGCAGCAAGTTGCCTATCTTGAATCTCGAATCCCCAATCATCATTGTGCCATGTTCCTTGTCTGTTGCGATATTTGTCCTCAAGGCCTCGCACATGATCTGTGCAAACCTGATGGCCAAGTCCTCTGCTACCAGAATGAATCATGCAAACTACTTGCCCTTCAAACAAATTGTGTGGGTTTTCATCTACGATTGACTGAACGGTTTGCAACTCGAGGAAATGGTTACCAGAACCAAGGGTTCCAAGTGCTTTCAATCCACGTTTAAATGCCCTTTCAGAGACCCCTTCATCAGTTTCCAACACGCCTCGTGATTCGATATTATTCAAGTCCTCGTCATAGGCATATCCCAAATCGACCATTGCGCTACTGCCACGAGAAATAATGTCATTCAATTCCTGTTTATTGATGTCAAGTCCGCCTTTACCTGAGCCACCGGAGGGAATTCTTCCGTTCAGTCGGCCAGCCAACTTGTCCAGATTAGGGATGTCATCGACACTGCAATCCAGTGCAATCATTCTAACTCCGCAATTGATGTCGAAACCGACTCCGCCGGGTGAAATTGAACCACCTTCTTCGCCCCAGTTTACATCTGTGGCAAGAACTCCACCAATTGGGAATCCATAACCGAAGTGCCAATCAGCCATTGCCCATGCTTCTCCAACAACTCCTGGCATCGAAGCGATGTTTACCAATTGTGAAATTGACCTCTCATCACTACTTTTTGCTAAGTGCTCTGGATTTGAAACAATCATCGCATCAACATTCATTGACGCGTGACGCCGAATTCGCATTAGCCCATCCCCCTCGACCTCGAGGTGATTCTGCCATTCTGCTTCGGCCACGAGCCTGCGAGTGCTTACATCTCTTCATTTCTACGCTTCAAGTAGGGATGGTTTGAAGGTATATTGATGCACCCGACTACCTGCCCATAGGGCAGGTTATGAGCATGGGTCTACCGCCAATCGACCTCCAGGTATTCCATGATAATGGGTATACACGTCGTCAGTGTAGAGTTACTGGGCTATGGTTTTGGTCATGTGATTTGGACAGAGATACTTGTGGCGATACCGAGGAAGACGAGTACACATTCATCGGAGCGCCAATCATTGACGGTTTTTCTCAAAGAGGCTATGACTTGAAAGATGCGATGCGTGAAGCCTTCATTGGATTTTTTGAACAGAGAGAACACACTCGTGTTGAGCCGTATCCGGTTCTTGCAAGATGGAGAGATGATATTCACCTAACGATTGCTAGTATTGCTGATTTCCAGCCTCATGTAACATCTGGTTCGGTGGAGCCACCTGCGAATCCATTGGCAATTTCTCAACCTTGTATTCGTTTGAATGATATTGACGCAGTGGGCCGTTCTGGCCGACACTTGACGACTTTTGAAATGATGGCTCACCATGTATTCAATCGTCCTGATGAAGGAAAGATGTACTATTGGATGGAAGAGTGTGTCAAGCATTGCCACGACCTGTTGTGTGATACTTTTGGAATAGATGCATCTGAAGTAACCTATGTTGAAAATCCGTGGTCTGGGGGCGGAAATGCTGGTCCTGCTGTAGAGGTAATTGTTGGTGGCCTAGAATTAGCGACACTTGTTTTTATGAATCTTGAAGAAGATGAAGAAGGAGATGTCGAGATTAAGGGTGTGAATTATTCATTGATGCCTCTACAAATCATCGACACAGGATACGGTCTTGAGCGATTTTGCTGGGCTGCAGCTGGAACTCCTACTATTTACGAAGCGATTTATCCAGAAAGCGTTGCTTGGTTGAAAGAGCAAGCAGGTTTCTCTGCTGAGCGTTATGACATGACTCAGAATGAATTGGACGCTTTGCTGGGTGAAATGAGCCGCTTATTTGGAATAATGAACATCGAGGTAGGAAGTGATGGTGACAGAATGCGAGAAGTTTTCCTCGCAAGATTGGGTGAGCGAGGCCATACAATCGATGCTGAATTATTCGTATCAATCACAGAACCATTATCGAAAATATATGCAATTCCGGACCATATGCACGCCCTGGCAAATATGCTAGGAGATGGATTGGTTCCTTCCAATGCCAAGGCAGGTTACCTCGCAAGGATGATCGCACGCAGAGTTTTACGAATGCGCGATGATTTGGGTCTTGAAGTCAGCCTTTCTGATTTGGCTTTACATCATTTGGAAGTTAATTATTCAACAAATCGAATGAAGCAAACACAAGAAGGATTGGTGACAATTCTGAAAGGTGAGGAAGAGCGTTATGATGAGATGTTACGCAAGGGGACTCAAGTTGTAAAGACTGCAATAAAGGATATTGCACAAAATGCAACTGAATTACCGGATGAAATTTTGTTCACAATTAACGATAGTCATGGAATTGCACCTGACCTCGTCTTGAACATTGCAAACGATTTGGGTTGGAGTAACCTAACACTTCGAACTGGTTTCAATGCTGAAATGGCAGAAAGACATGCTGCCATGGCTAAGGCTGCAGCAAAGGCAGTTAGTCCATCTCCACTGGTCGAATCTCTGCCTGAATTGCCAGCCACAGTACCTCTATACTACGAGGATGTTTCATTACAGAATTTCGAGGCAAGTGTTCTTGCTTGCATGCCATTAGTTGGTGAAGAGTTGCCAGAAGGAGCAAGCCATGGAATTGTGCTGGATAGAACGTGCTTCTATCCAGAAGGCGGTGGCCAAGAAGGAGACTATGGGAACCTTGCATGTGACTCAGCCTCTCATTCAATCTTGGATACTAGGAAGGTAGGTGACTTAGTGGTCCATCTTTCGGCAGGGCCATTTGAAGTGGGAGATATGGTTCATGGAGAATTGGACTGGGATAGAAGAAGGCAATTGATGGACCACCATACTGCAGTGCACATAGTGGGTGGAGCAGCACGACGATTACTTGGCCCTCACATATACCAAGCAGGAGCAAATAAATCGGTAGAATCTGCTCGTCTTGACATTACTCATCACAAGAGATTAACAAGAACTGACCTTGATGCTATTGAAGCATTAGCTAACGAGGTTGTGCAGAATGTTTCACGTACTGAAAAAATCACATTAGACCGCAAAGATGCTGATAGAAAATTTGGTTTCGATTTGTATCAAGGAGGCGCTCCAAAGGGCAGCGACATCAGGATTTTACGCATTTCCGACCATGATATACAAGCCTGTGGTGGAACTCATCACGATGAGCCAGGGCGAATTGGTCAAATTAGAATCGTGCGTTCAAATGCAGTTCAAGATGGTGTAGAAAGATTGCACATTGTTGCAGGTCAAGCAGCAATGGACCATGCGCGAAGTCAGGAATCGATATTGCGTGATACTTCAGATGTGTTCCAAGTTCCAATCGATGAATTGCCAGCAACTGCAAATCGCTTCTTCAATGAATGGAAAGACCAGCGTAAGAGAATCGAATCCCTTGAAGCGGAAATTGTAAGATTGCGAACTTCTGGTGGCGGAGATGACCTTGCAGAGGTAGATGGAATTCGAGTGGTTATCATGGAGGTTGACGGTGACCTCAAACAAATGACAAAGATGCTCAGGGAGTTGACATTAGATAACTCCAAGCCAACACTTGCAGTACTTGGTAGTCGTGTAAGTGGTGGAAAACTGATGGTTGCTACAACTGAAAATACTGCAGCCAGTGAGAAGTTCAACGCAGTAGAAATTCTGCGCGGAATTTCATCGCACATCAATGGCGGAGGAGGCGGAAGGCCGACCTTTGCTCAAGGCGGTGGTTCAAATCCAGATGGGCTGCCTCAAGCCCTTGATGCGGCTAGAGAACTCATAGGTGTCTGAGTGCCGCAACATCAAAACCTGAAACTGCTCGTGAAAGCGCTTCACTCGGTGTAAGCCACGCAAATTCAGAAATCTCATTTTCCTTTAACTTGATTTGTGAATCATCGCCATCCCATTGTGACTGATAAGTAAATGAGACAAATGAAATTCCTTCGTTAGTGAAAATTCGTTGGGTGATTATGGGGGCATCTTCGCTCAAATCAATATTGATTCCCATCTCCTCTAGTGTTTCTCGCACACACCCGACTGCGGGGTGTTCATCGTGATCCATGTATCCACCAGGCAATGTCCAGTGACCAACAAAATGCCCACGCTCAATTTTCCCCATCAAAACTTCACCCTGTGGGTTGAGCACCATCACTTTAGAGACGAGCCGGTGAATCGATCTGTAGATTGATTCTCTTGCAATAGGATGTACAGCATCGTCACTGATACACTCATCCTTCCATGCCCATTCCTTCGGCCATTCAAGGTGAGGGTGTGCTTTAGTTACTTGGTAACCAAGAATGTCGAATGTGTTTTTTGCATCCCATTGGATACCCATAGCCGTAACTTCATCTTCAGTTGGAAATCTGAATTTGGTCTCACCAATGCTATTCATCACTGGTTTTTGTGGTCCACTTCCATTTGAGTCAACCAGCAATACCTTGCCGTCGTGCTCAAGGTAGAGTACGGCAGCCGGGTGGTCCATGTTTGCCCCTGATGGCTCACTCTTGTTTAATCTTCCACGAGTAATCATTCTTCAGAAGTGCTATCCTCTGGAGCTGGAAGTTCTCTCAATTCTATTTCTACTGCATTTGGTGGTAGAATTTCCTTGTTCAAATCCTCATTGAGTCTGATATCGTTTAGACGTCGAACTTGTGGATTGATTTTTGATTGATAGGAACCAACTGATTGGTTGTAGGTTTTGATTGCACTTTGTAGGCCATCTCCAACTTTCTGATAATGCTCTGACCAAGTAGCAAATCTGCTATACAATTCTCTGCATACCTCAATAGCCTCACGGGTATTCTCGGCCTGCTCAACTTGTCTCCACTGGAAAGCAATCGTTCGCAGTAATGCCAAAAGAGAGACAGGAGATGCGATTAGGATATCGTTTTTCATTGCAAATTCATGCAGGTCTCTCTCAAAATCAAAAGTAATCGCTAATAGTGCTTCAGAAGGAACAAACATTACGACAGCCTCGACATCTCCGTCAACTGAATCTCTGTAGCCTTTCGATTTCAATTCCTTAACTCGTTCTTTCATCGCACTTGCGTGTTCCTGCAATAGAACCGCTCTAGCATCCTCATCCGCTTCTTCGATAGATTCTAGGAATTTTTTCCCTGTAGCTTTTGCATCGATCGGAACCTTTCCTCCGCCTGGAATATTTACAATGAAATCGGGGCGCTTCCCATCACTTTGAGTGTCCTGTTCCAAGTAATCAATACCTTCGCGCAATCCTGACATTTCTAGAATATTTGTCAGACTTATTTCTCCCCAATTACCTCTGACATTTGCGCTTTTTGTCA
>CAZEXE010000043.1:8626-15427 GCA_964516645.1 uncultured Candidatus Poseidoniales archaeon | reverse complement strand
AGTAATAGCATACGAATACCTTGATATGCTCTCCTAAAGTGGCCAAAGCATGCCTAAGGTAAGCCTAGACATGCCAGCTCAGTTGCTGGAGGACCTCAAGATACACGTCGGTGACGCTGGAAAATTCGTAAGTGTAGCGGATGCGATTCGTACTGCGTGCCGTAAAATGCTTGACCAACTCGACCTAATCGATGCTCGCCACGGCAGATTGGAGGAATGAAAATGGTATCACGTGATGAAGCAGAGGGTGCTGTCAAAACCCTATTGGAATACCTTGAGGGCGATGCAACACGCGAAGGCCTAGGAAGAACACCAGAACGTGTAATCGATTCCTTCGATGAAATCTTTGCAGGATACAACCAAGATGCTGCAGAAGTTCTTGATTCAACTTTCAATGGCGAGGGATACAATGGTATTGTCTTGCTACGAGATATTGAATTCCATTCGACTTGTGAACACCATCTCCAGCCGTTCAAGGGCAGGGCGCATGTAGCATACATTCCAACAGACAGGATTGTTGGAATCAGTAAGTTGGCTCGTATTGTCGACCTACATGCACGCCGCTTGCAGAACCAGGAGAGAATTACCAAGGGTGTTGCTGATGATCTCGAAAATAATCTGAATCCACTCGGTGCTGCTGTAATCATTGAGGCTGCACATGGCTGCATGCAATGTAGGGGAGTAATGAAGCAGAATTCAATCATGACTACCTCGGCAATGCGTGGGGTATTCTTCGAAAAGAGCGAAGCGAGGACTGAATTGATGCAATTGATTCGCAGTTCCCCACTTTCCAACTGAGGGTTTACAATGACTAGTTACCCTATTGTCGAAATTTTTCATTCTGTTCAGGGTGAAGCTTTTCACAGTGGTATACCCCATGTCTTCATTCGCTTTGGAAACTGCAATTTAAGGTGCGAATGGTGTGATACTGATTTTCTCACATTTGAGGAAATGTCGCTAGATGATATCGTCAAAACCGTGCTTGCATTCCAATGTGATAGAGTGATTTTCACAGGTGGTGAGCCGTGCTTACAAGACCTAAACACGATTGGAGGGGCACTGAAGGAGCATGGTATTCATCTCTCAATTGAGACAAATGGAACCATGCCTGTACCTGAGATTATCGATTGGATCTGTGTGTCACCAAAGGACCAAGTCTACCCAAATGTCGGCATCAAGCAACGTACTGGCGATGAATTAAAAGTGGTGTACTGCGGACAAGATTTGTCCATGTACGATGAACTCAAAACTGGCTTTGCTCATCATTATATTCAGCCTTGTTATATCGAGGCAGATAGCGTTGAGCAGAATGGAAGGAGTTTTGCAATTGTTGAGGCTCTAGTGAAAGCCTCACCTGGCTGGCGCCTTTCCTTGCAAACTCACAAATGGATGGGTGTTGACTAATGCGGGCAGTTATGGCATTGAGCGGAGGCATGGACTCTACTGGCCTATTGTTGCATCTTCTTGCCAAGGGATACAAGGTTAGTTGCATTTCATATGAATATGGACAAAAGCACAATGTTGAACTTGAAAGGGCAAAGAAAAACATCGAATATTTGTCAAAAAATACCTACGAAGTAGAGCACAGAATTGCAGACCTATCTTCGGCATTGGGACTATTCCATTCCGCACTGACAAGTGAAGATATCGAAGTTCCTGAAGGCCACTACGAAGAGGAGCAAATGAAGGCGACAGTTGTTCCAAACAGAAATGCAATCTTTGCTTCAATACTGTATGGTTATGCATTGTCGGTTGCCCTCAAAGAAGAAACTGATGTCATCATTGCATTGGGTGTGCATTCTGGTGACCACGCCATTTATCCCGATTGCCGACCAGAGTTCTACGAAACTATCGGCAACGCGTTTGCAGTGGGTAATTGGGATAGCGAGAAAGTATCCTTCAATCTTCCTTACATCGATGGTGACAAGGAGTCGATTTTGAGGGATTCCTTGCTTTCATGCCAAAAATTGGGTCTTGATTTTGATACTGTTTTTGCCAATACTAATACTTCATACAATCCTGACGAAATGGGACGCTCAAGCGGTACTAGTGGGGCTGATGTTGAAAGAATACTAGCATTCCACGCTATAGGTCGAAAAGATCCTGTAGAGTATGTTACCTCATGGGAAGAGGTACTAGAAGGGGCATTAAAGGCTCAATTACGTTATCATGTGATGAAAGAAAACGGCACTGAGAGAGCATTTACTGGTGAATATGACAAGCATTTCCAGCAGGGAAATTATTACTGCGCTGACTGTGATAAACTGCTCTTTTCTTCTGAATCTAAATTCGACTCTGGATGTGGCTGGCCTGCATTTAGCGAAGAAGTGAATGATGCTGATATCATTCAACTCAAAGATAACAGTCATGGAATGGTTCGAATTGAAGTGAGATGCTCGCAATGTGATTCACATTTGGGGCATTTATTCCACGAGCAGAGGGGACCAAGATATTGCATAAACTCAATTTGTTTGAATTTTAAGGGTGAGTAAATGACCACAATAATCCGTAGATATGTAGAGACAGACACTGGCCACAGAGTGCCTAACCACAAGTCGAAATGCAGCCATATGCATGGACATCGGTATCGCTTTGAAGCTGAAATTGAAGGTGATGTCGTTGACGTCGAGGGTGCATCAGAGGAGGGTATGCTAATCGATTTTTCAGATGTTTCAGCAATCCTTGAGGAATATGTACACGATGTTATCGATCACGCATTTGTAGTCTATGAAAAGGATGAATTGTTGGTAAATATGTTTGAACAATTACCACCCGAACACCGTATTGTCAAGGTGCCATTCATTCCCACAGCAGAGAATCTAGCAAAGTGGGCGTTTGAGCAAGTAGCACCTCACATCAAAACCGCATATGGTAATCGACTCAAATTGATAGCAATGCATGTTAGAGAGACTCCGAAGTCTTGGGCGAGTTGGAAGGAGTAACACGCTTTCTGCGATCTCTTCTCCACTCTTCATCTCCACTCGCTTTTTGTAAAGCTGTAGTCGCTTGTACAAAGGCTCCAATCATCCTCTCTGCTTCTGAATCTATTGGCAGGCCACGCAAAATTACTCTATCATATACATCAGCAATCAAATCATTCTTCTCACTATCAAGAGATGATGAAAATTCAGAAATTGCCTGTTTCAAAATCTGTCGTAGTTCAGGAGATATCGCTCTTTGCTTCTCAACCCCACGAATCATTGTACCATGCAAAACACGGTCTCGGTGCAATTCATACACGCAATGACCTACTGCTTGGGATAAATTGGCAATTGGGTAACCCTCCCAAGTTGGCAATGTCAAAAGTATATCACACAAATCCAATTCTTCTGCGGAAAGTCCCTTGCCTTCTTCTCCAAAAACCAATGAAACCTTTCCATCAATGCCCCTCAGCATTTCTGCAAATTCCCAGGGAAGTACGAAATGACGCTTCAAGACCTTTGAACCAACTTCCCTCTTACCGCTAGTTCCCACTACCAAAGAGGATTCAGCAGTCGCTTCCTCTAGTGAGGAACATATTCTAGCATCATCTAGAATCTGTCCAGAATGTTTCGCTCTGTTTCTTGCCTCGTCATCATCTATGGAACAGATTGGATTGACCAATGACAATCTATTGAAACCGTGGTTTAGCATAGTGCGGCACACTGCACCGAGATTTCCAGGATGGTTTATTCCTACAAGCACGATATCCAATTCATAATTGGACTGTGGCAGAGGAACATCTAGTCTATCTCCCATCACATGACCTCCGCAATCCAGCGAGGGTCACAAGGAGCATAGAGAAACACAACTGCTTCCTCATCATTTTCTCTATCGGGCATTACGATAGAATGTTTACGAAAACCATGTACATTGCGTAAATGTTGAATCAACATTGACAATTCTTCTTTGGCACCATGAACGCTGACAGGAGTTCTGTCCCAGGCGACTCTAATCGCCATAACAGATCCTCAGTCGGTGCGGCGCTGGCGGTATCGTGTGACATAGCCAGCAATCCAGTTTCGTAACTTCTTGGAGTCAACATCGGTAAGTTTCTCAACCATCTTCTTGTTGTGGTCGAAGTCATCGGTAAATTTCTCGCCATGCTCTTCGCAAAGAATAATTGCGCGCAATTTGATGAATGTTGGTCGAATGTTACCCATTTTCACTCCTCCATTAATTTGACTTCAATAGGAATATCTGGCTCGTCGTGACGAGTAACTTGCAAACGAATCTTGCGTGGAGGGTTTTCAATTCCACGTGCCCAAATTGCTTCGTTTACTGAAGGATCAATCCAAACTTCTTCATCTTCACGAACCTTGAGATGCTTTACTACTTCGTTCTTGATAATCTGGATTGCTCTAGGAGCCCTCTTGTAACGAGTGATGTTCCAAGCATTCCTCAATGGAACTACTAATTCACTAACTGCTGCACGTGCCATTCATTTCACCTCTGTAACTTGGAGCGCCTCCAGTGATGGCGCTTAGGGTGAGATACAGTATTTCGCGAAGTCTTTAGCATAACCCATACTGGAACACGTCGGTTCTGTTTACCTACTTTTAGCAGGCGGATTTTCTTTGCGGCTGGCTTGTTGCGTGACATATTTTCACCTCAGATTCTTCGAATGCTAGTCTCTCTTCGACCCTCTGACAGGCCTCCAAGAATTCGCTTGAGTTGCGTATCGTTTACAGGTGTTGCAATTCTGTTTTCGCTTGACAAGGTAGCTAGGTGCGACTTAACCCTTGTAGTCAATTCAGGATTTACAAGATTCAGACTTGCGAGTCTTGAACGTGCATCAGGAGTAAGTATTTGCTTCATGGCAGTATCTAATTCTGCCAATGCTGCTTGCTGTGTCTCTTGCTCGATTTCAGCATTTGCTTGTGCTGCTGCCTGCTCTTCCAACTGTGCTTGAATTTGCGCCATGCGCTGAGCACGCAAGTTGGCCAATTCATCATCAGCAGGCAAAGTCATAGTAGCCACTTCCATTCACTTCCAATCAATACTTTGCTAAGCCAGGATAGGATTCTTCAGCCTCTCCACGTACAGCGTGAGCAACTTCATCAAGTAACTTATGACCTGCTGAAGTAATGATTCGACCTGAGTACAATTTTTGATCACCATCAACAGATTGTACTGTTTTGGTTTCCTTCATCGCAATCAGACCTGCATCAGTAAGTTGCTGTAGAGCAGTACGGATAATGTGACGACTGCCCATTGCAGGGGTGTAAGGGTTGGAACCATTGTCCTTCTTGCCGCCATATGCTTGTGCAAGGGAGTTAACACCAATTGGTCCTTCACGGCCAACCTTCCTCAATAGGGCAGCGCAACGTATTTCCCACCAGTTAGATTGAGTTGGAGGGCGTTCTCTGTGAACACCTGTTTTGACAAAATCAGCCCACTGCGGGCGAGAAATACTATCCATTTCAGATAACTTTTCAGCAAGAGCTGGGTTCAATAAGCCAGCAGGGACATCGTAAAACGTCGTCATCGTAGCACCAAGCAACTTGCCGACCTTACTCCCCTATATCAAGGGCACTGTTCTGAGCCGCCATATTATTGCAACTGAATAGGGTACTGCGGACCTAGTGTAGCAGGGTTCTTGAAGTGCTCTCATCTGGCCCCAAACATGCGCAAGGCACTGGCCCAAAATCCGAACTTGTTGCGCACATTAATCGGAATGGGTCTTACCTTGATTTTCTTGCTGGCATATGCAGTATATGGCGCCACAATTGATACGGAAGTATACATTTACGAATCAACATCTACAGAGTCTCAAGTAACACTTGAGAATGTTGAAAAATTTTACGATTCCAATGAAAACCGTACAATTTGGACTTGGGATACAAACCTAAACGGAACTAACTTGACTTGGATTAATCTAACTGGAGAAATGTTGTCAGACGGTTCCACGATTTCGATTTCAAATGCTAACGGAATCTACAGCCACCCAGATTTGGGCAATCCTGATGCTGTTGAGTTTTCGTGCTTTCAATCTTGCATGAAGAAGGAGGAACATACTGTGAACATTACCGGAGATATATCTGGTATTATTGCCCTAACAAACCCTGACCCTGCCCTAAGGGGCAAGGGATCACTATTCGCTGATTCCCTAGAAGAAGCAACTGATAAAGCCGCTAAGATTCTTTCAACAAATTTTGAGCCTACCTCAGTAAGGATAACTGTTATTGAAGATGGAAATAGAGATGTCAATCCTTCGATTATGTTGACTCAAGTTAATGAGGAGTTAGGAGAAGTAAAGCAATTTGAAATCGATGCTGCTACTGAATTCATTTGGGCTTTGGCTGCTGTTATTGGGTGTTTTGGGATGATTCTGGTTCCATCTTTCACAATTTATTTTGCCGCTAGAGCAAAGCAGAGAAAACTCGAATTGAATCTTGAATCTGCACAACTTTCGCTTGAAGAAGAATAGCGAAGGTGTCATATTGCTTGAATAATTGTGGAGCGTTGAGGCCCATGAGACGATTGCTGCCCTTTGTCCTCATCTCACTATTGCTGCCATCGTTTATCCCTATGGTAACAGCAACTTCTGGCCGAGCGGTCAATGTTGACTTGGATGTCACTGACATCTCGATTTCGTATCCCGATTCAACGAATCAATCTCTCTATCAAATGTTTTCTTCAAACTATCCCATTCCTAATTTTAACAAGCCAGAAATGTTGTATGTTACTGATGGTGTTATTGGGGTTGAGATGAATATAAACATCGTTATTGCAAATCTTGGAACAGTACAATCGGGATTTGTTGATGTAGAAGTTTTATTTAAGTTTTAGCTTTCTCATTCTTTCCGATTATAATTTTTA
>CAZEXE010000043.1:0-8616 GCA_964516645.1 uncultured Candidatus Poseidoniales archaeon | reverse complement strand
ATACACAAGATTTGAGTTATTGAATACAACAAGAGGAGTGAGTCCGATTTCTGGATCATCCTCATCTTCACTCGATGTACTATGGACTCCCACTTATTCTGGTAACCACTCCCTCGTTATTTCGGTTACAAACACCGTTGGAGACGATGATACATCTAACAATCAACAATCAAGACATCTGACAGTTGCATATCACTACGACAATTGTGTAGATATGTCACAGTGGACCAGTAGCGGAGAGTGGCAAGTTAATTCAGATGCTTTCATTTCTCAATCCAATTCTTTCCATGTCGGCAATGGACAATTTTCAACATACTCTTCGATGACTACTTCAACTCTAACAAGCCCCATGTTCAATGTTGCAGATGATGTTGGTGGGCACAATGCTGCAATTGGTTATTCATTCTTCTATACCGGTGGAGGTAGTACTGGAGACCAAATGAAGGGGTACATCAAAGATGACATGGGTAGTTGGGACGAAACTTTCACCATGCAGAATGTTGTCGACAATAACTTCCAAGATGGAATTAGTTGGCAAACCTTCTCTGCGACCTATAATGGGAAAAATTCACCACTAATTCCAACAGATAATTCACATTTCCATTCCACAACCCAACTTAGGTTCACCTTCACGTCAGATGCAAGTGGAAACGACATCGGATATTGGATTGATGACCTGGTCATCATTTACGACCAAGCTGCAAAGAAAGGCGAATATCAAATTCAAACAAATGGAGTCTCAACCCTTGGAGGACTCCCTGGTGATTGGTCAACCACACGGCTTGAGATGACAAATACCGGTAACATCTCGGCAAGGTATACACCTACTGTAAATGGAGTGCCGACAAATTGGACACATTATTTCTCTTATCCAAATGGTGCGAGTATAGGTTCATCTGGAATTGAATTATTACCTGGTGAGTCAAGACAATTTGATCTCAGGGTTTTGGTCGACGAAAACGAAAGCCAAGGCAGTATTCCAGTAACTGTCAACGTTACTTCAAATCAATACTCCGATATTCAACACGGAGTTCAAACAGTCATCAAAATTTTGCCCGACAGATTGCCTGATATTATTGTCCCAGAATTTACCCCAAGATGTAGTCCGGGTACCACTTGTAATTTCCCAGTAACTGTTGAAAATGTCGGTGAAGCAACGGATGTATTCGCTCTGAGTATTGAAGATAAGAATGTGCCTGTAGGCTGGAGTATTGGATTCGCTTGGAACCAATCTACGAGCATTTTGGTAAGAACAGACACTCCGCGAGAAATTTGGCTAACAGTAACCGTTCCTAGTGGCATAGAGCCTGATGTGACAGCAGAAAGTTGGCTTACTGCAACCAGCACTAATGATTCGAGAAGAGTTGATACCGAAGCAATTGAAGTAGCTGCTGCGATGATTAGTGATGCTGAAATCACCGTCGATTCAACTTCTCAAGGAATAGATTACATCGATGCTGGACAATCATTTGATGTGTCATTTAGAATTTGGAATAACGCAAGCCGTATTGACATATTCCGACCACAAATCGATTACACTGAAATCACGGGATGGACGGTTGAATTACTAAATTCACCGGACCTAGCTATATCACCTGGATCATCATCCACATACGCAGTTAGAATTACTGCTCCAATTACTGCACAAGCAGACGATATGGGGCCCTTAATTTCACCAAAGGCTCTCTCGATGCGTTCAGGTGAAATAATCACAGGGACCGCATGGCAGGGCTTGCGTGTCAATTCCTTGCATGATGTTTCAATTTCTATCATTGACTCGCCCACAACTTTGACCCCCGGCCTGCCATTGATGATTACCGTTGAAGTGACAAATAGCGGAAATGGACCAACTGTAGCGATTCTGGATTTACCTTGGTCTTCGGATACTTGGGAATGGTGGGCATTAATCGATGGAGTCAATGTGACTGAAGGAATACCGCTATCTGTTTCGTACGACCTAGAAAATGTCAAGCAAGTCGACATGTGGCTAATTCTACCTTCACTGGAGGCTCCTGGAGAATTCCATGAAATTACAATTTCTGTTGAACCTGAAAATGGTCAGGATGTCAATACAAGTGATAACGATGTAATGTTCGAAGCAGTAACCGAGACAATTAGGTATCCAAGACTAGATGGCTATGGGGGAGAGAGTGTAGTTGAAACAAATTTTACTCATTCATTTAATGCAACTGCGTGGAATATCGGCAATGCTGCGGATACGACAATTCGGGCACGATTGGTAATCCAAACCTCCCCTCCTTCGGAAGAGGTGGTCGGATTCCTCTCAACTGGAACAGGACTATCCAAAGGTGCAGGTGAATGGATTAACCTAAACCTTGGTGCAACCGAATCTATGGATTTGCTTGCAGACATTATCATCTCACCTGATTGTGATCTAAACACCATTGTTTCAGCAACTATTGAACTGGAAGGGGGAATGGATGAACTGGGAAGACCAATGCTGAAAACTGTCGCTGCAGCACTGATGGTAGGTGAGCGACGCAATGTTGAGTTGCAGGAAATCAATCCAGCCCCAGACGACTTGTCGCCTGATTCAAGTCACATTTTGTGGGTAAATCTTTCTTCGACATCGACGCAGGGTGAGATATTCGATGTCAGCGCAATTGTCCCTGAGGGATGGGGAATAATTTGTGATGGAAATACCATCCACATCGAAAATACAAGAATCGAAATGGGCCAAGGTCATCTTACTACACAAAAACACGATATGCGCTGCGAAATAGTCAGGCAAAATGGTGATTATTCTGGTGAGGTTATGCTATTTATCAACGGTAGTGACTCGAGAATAAATTATCTGATTACTGAAGATTTGTCTTGGTCTAAACCTATAGTCGAAGAGGGATTGTCAACTATGGTAATCGCTTCTGGAATTGGGGGTATTGCACTATTGGGAGTTGTTGTATTATTCTTGATTCGACGCGATTCCGACGATGATGATGATGACGAGGAGTACATCGAGGATGAGAATTATAGCGAACAGCAAATTCCAGTTCAAGGCCCACCTGCTACGGCATTTGCTGGGCCACCTGCTACAACTCAACCGGAACCTAATCCAATATCAGAATACCAAAGACAACTAGATGAGTACAATCGGAAAATGGCTGAGTATCAAGCCTGGCAAGATGCGCAAGGTTCACAGGGAGTTGTTGATACGGCCAACCATGAGTGATGTGCCTGTTGTCTGGTATGGATTGCTCAGTTTGGTGGCGATTTTCGGTGCTGCAACTTGGTTTCTAGACAATTTCACTCAGAAGGATAATTTGAGACGTATTACTGCGATTTGTGGTTTGATTTCGATGATATCTCTACTATATGTCACATTTACCACAGAGGGATTATGATGATCGATGGTGAATGGAGTCAATTTGTCCCAATCCGTTTACCAGTGGAGTGGGAATATCGAGGCGATGCTGGAATTCATCCAGAAATTGAAGAGGTTACTGGAAGAGAAGTTGTTCTATTAATCGAAAAGAAGTTCACTCGGTTTGAAAGGCTATTAGCACGAATTTTGAGGGCTCCTAAAGTCGTTCGAAGAACAATGCACCATACACAGTCTATGTTATGGGAATTGATGGATGGCCAACGTAATTTCGAAGAGATTTGTGCAATTATGGAATCGCTATACCACGAAGACATTGCTCCTGTTGAAGATAGACTCAAGGCATATCTTGAAGTCTTTGTAAGACTCAATGTTGCAACTGTTCTAAAGCCTAGGGAAGAAGAATAAGGATGTCTTCAGGAGGACGTCCGATTACTGCTTTATCATCATGGACTAAAATTGGCCGTTGCAGCACACGAGGGTGCTTTTTCAAAAGATTTCTCAAGTCACTTTCATCGGCTAAATCAACCTTAATATCGGCATCTAAATCATTGGTTCGAATGATTCCTTCAAGTTCTACTAGAATGGACAAATCATCCTCGTGAATCCCAAATTCTAGATAGCGATATTCTTCAAAATCAATATTCCTGTCATTCAGTAAAGCCAAAGCCTGACGAGATTTTGAACACCTTGGATTGTGATATAGTCGCATATTGTTTACCATTGGCCACACCTACATCAGATTGGCGACCATACCAATCTAAGTCCTATTCCATCACTTCGTTTGTCAATAGTAGAAGTGCCTCTAGCAATAGAAGTGGTTGATTCGGATTCCATTAGCCATGAACCCCCTTTTGTAACTCTACGATTTCCTTCTTCGGTATCAGTCCACTCAGCAACATTTCCATGGCAATCATACAATCCCCACGCATTTTCTTTTTTCTGACCAACTTCACGAGTTGTTGCTCCTGAGTTCCCGGCATGCCATGCAACCTCATCCAAATCTTTGTCGCGGTCCGAATGGTACCATCTTGTTTGTGTTCCTGCCCGACAAGCAAATTCCCATTCCTCAGCAGTAGGTAATCTCCACAGCCCAGAAAGACCCAATCTAAGCCCTATTTCTGCATCGTTCAATTTGGAGATGAAACTTTGACAGTCCAACCAACTAACCGATTCAACCGGACGTAAACCTGCAGCCCATCCTTCTTGGAATTTGGAAGGGTTATTGCCCATCACTGAAACCCATTCTACTTGCGTAACTGGGCGTGCACCAATGAAGAAGGGTTGGCCTATGGAAATTTCTCCATTTTGGCCTGGCTCAATCAGTACAAATGTACCTCCTTGCTCATTGCTAAATGTTGGCCGCACAAAGGTGACGACCCATAAGGGTCGTATCAAATCAACGGGAACGCATACGGACAATCCTTATCCCTTATGGGATTGCCAACCGACTTGGTGACCCCCATGAGTGAGGGCGATATTAACAACCCAATCGATGCTGCGGCAGAAATCACAGATGCAATGATGTCCTCTCTTGCAGATGTTGTCAAGAACGTGATTTCAAATCCTGAAACAGAGGATTCAAGCCCTGTTGATGATTCAGAGATTGTTGAAGATTCAATTGATGAAGAAGTTCAAGGCGAAGTCGTAGACACTACAGTCGATGATTTGGTTTCAGAAGGAGAAGCCGCGCATCGATCTGGTGAACATGAGGCAGCGTTGAAATCTTTCAACAAGGCAATAGCATTGGATCCTTCCAATTCAATGGCGTGGTTTAACAGAGGAGTTCTATTGGAAGCAGAACAAGACCCTAAGGGTGCTAGGCAAGCATTCGTAATTTGCCTAGACCTAGACCCGAATCATGGACCAGCATTGGCAAATCTAGCCGTTTTACTTGACAGATTAGGTGAAACTGATGGTGCAGTTGAAATCGCACACAGAGCACTACAATATTTCCCAGGACATCCGCATCTAGTTACAATCATGGATAGCAACAAAGCGGCTGGAGGTGTTTTACATTCAACTCCAACTGTAATGCCACATACTCAGGAAAAATTAGTGGGGCAAACCCTTACCCCTGCAGTCGAAGCAAATGTGAATGACTTGTTTGAAGATGATGGATCACCAATGGATACTGCGCCCGTTCAAGAAGAATTTGTCCTAGAAAACGTAGAATCTGAACCTGAAATCATGGCTGAACCAGAGCCAGAAGTAATCGACATGGATTCGCTATGTGCTCAAGCTACTGATCAGTTATCACAAGGTGAAGCAAAGGCCGCACTTCAATTGTTGAAGGAACACCTGCACGGTTCTGCAGCCGAACATTTCGATTCATGGAGAATTTCTGCAGGAGCAATGGCAGCCTTGGGCTTAGATGACCATGCTATAGGTGCATACACTCATGCAATTAGTCTAGATTCCACTGATGCCAAGTGCTATTTCAATTTGGGAGCACTACATGAAAGAAAAGGAAATTCTGAGGCAGCGAAGAAATGTTTCGCTGGTGCCTTAGAACATGACAAGTCCTATGTTAAGGCAGCCGCAAGACTCGCTAGCCTTGCTGAGGATAGTGGTGATATTGCTAGTTTGTTGGACGCAAGGCGAGCGCTTATTGAAGAAGAAGGAGGTAGTCAAGCCTTGGCCACTCTGTTGGTTGAACTTGCAGAAGGTGAAGCAAGAGTTCTAGAGAACATCACTGGCTTACCACCTACAATTCCTGAGGGCCCTGCACTTGCCAGTGAAGCGGTTTCGCTATGCGCACCAAATTCTGCAATGATGGGGCGTGCACTATCTGCATCTGGAAACCATACAGAGGCTGTAAAGTGCTGGAAAGCAATGATTCAAGCCGACAAAACCAATCCTGAATTGTGGACTGGGCTAGCACGGGCTCTAGAATCTGCAGGTGATTTAGCCACAGCACAACGTTGTCATCAAAAAGCACAGGGATTGGCAAATCCAGAACCTGTCGCTCAGGACCCTCTAGATGCGTTTACACAAGAAGAAAGTGCCCCCCAGCCCATGCCTGTAGCCCAACAACTTGCTGTTGAACTAACTACTCCTGAACCAGAGCCTGTTGTTCAAACACCATCTGAGCCTTTGCCGGATTTAACTGCCCGACCTGAGCCTGAAGTGTTTGTTAGCGAGGCGAGGCCGGAAGTTGATTTGGCTGCTGCCGCATTAGAAGCGGCATCGAGGGATTCAGTGGAACTCGGTATGGATTCCAATTCCAATGCTATTGCAAACCAAGATATTGAATGGTACAACAAGGGTGTTGGATTGATTGAAGACAAAAAATATCGTGAAGCATTATCCTGTTTTGACAGAGCCCTTTCCTCATTCGCTGATGATGATGAAATGGTAATCCGAATTCTAAATGGAAGAGGTAATGCTCTTTACTATCTAGAAGAGTATCCTAAGTGTGTTGAATCATACCATAAGGCAATGGTCATCAATCCTAAAGGAGTTCAGGGCAAAACTCTGTACAACATGGGTACTGCGTACGCAGAAATGCAAAGATTTTCTGATGGTATCAAGTGCTTTGAACAAGCAATTCCTCGTGGTCTTGACGATGATCAACAAAAACTTGCCAAAGAACAAATCCGACGTTGCAATATCCTCCTAAAGGAACAGCAAAGAAAGGAACTAGTTTAGGTTCCATTCTCGGCCATATGGAAGAAGGTAGCCTAGAAGATATTCTGATAGAGAATGGAGCGGAGAAAACGCATCCGAACGCCTATACACATCAAAAGCCAAGGCCGATGTTTGTTTAAAATCTGAATTCAAGCCCTTAGTTGACACACACAGATTGATATGAGTCTTGTTTCTCACACCCATCATGGACTGTAACACATGTGATACTGCTCCGGCTGTTGTAATCAACAAACCTGAGGTTATTGAGGTAAACTTGACCATCACACAAAAGGCCAAGGAAATGCTTGATTCCGCATTCGGTGATGACAGATCTCATGCATTATTGGTCGGCGTCTTATCAGGCGGCTGCTCTGGTTACATGTATGATTTACAAATTGTAGAATCAACTGACCAAGATTGTCAGGAAATTCAGATTGATGGATTTACTGTGCTTGTTCCTAATGCTTCTTCACACCTATTAGATGGAATTGAAATCGACTATGTTGACCGTCTAATGGGTGGCGGGTTCAAAATCAACAACCCAAATGCTTCTAGTTCCTGCGGTTGCGGTGAATCATTCGCATGAGTGTGAGCCGATGGGAATCATAAGATTAGAAGCATATGTTCTAATCATTAGAGGAGAAGATAGGGTCTCCTATGTCGATGGACTTTCAACTAACAAGATAGAAGGTGATTGTTCTACAGTATTTACTACAACTGCAGCCAAAGTAATCGACATGGTTGATGTAATAGACATGGGAGATTTCCTTGCACTTGTGGGGCATAGTCCATACAAAGAAAATTTGCTCGAACATATTTCAAAACGGATATTGGGCCAAGATATCACAATTAGCGATGTGAGTGCCAATAATTCGGTTTTCCTTTCAACAACCGACACAGAAGTAAGCAGTTCAGTTACCAAACGCTCAACTTGGAGAGGCTGGTTATTGGTTGCACCTAATAGTGAAAAGATCATTCCAACAATGTCTGATTCTGAATTTTCTGAATATCGTATTCAAAACATGATTCCACATCAAGGGTTCGAAATCACCCCTGCAAACCATCCTTTTGCTTGCGGACTTGAACACTTGGTACATGAGGAAAAAGGCTGCTATATTGGCCAGGAAATTCTTGCACGAATGCGCAGTAGAGGGAGACAAGGCAAGAAACTTGCTAGGCTCGAAAATCCCGTACCGGATGCAACAACTATTGGTGAAACCCACTCACTGACAATCATCAGAAAGTAATCACATAATCTTCAGATATTGGGAATTATTGATAGAATGAATGGCATTACTTGTATCCATGACATTATTGTCTTGGTTAGGAAAGGGATTATTCAGTGGCGCAATTATTGTTGCTGCAAGCGAAGTTGCAAAAAAATCAACGTTATATGGTGCGATTGTTATTTCGATACCGTTTATGAGTATCATGTCGATTTTCTGGCTTTACAATGATACCAAAGATACAAGCCAAGTTGCTGATTTTGCTGAAAGTATCTTGTGGTTAGTACTTCCTTCTCTGCTATTATTCTTGATTTTACCATACCTGTTGCGTCGAGATTGGAGCTTTGAAGCGGCTATGGCTATCGGAGTACTCGCAACTATTGTAGCATACCTAATCGGGGTATACTTAGCAACAAATTA
>CAZEXE010000042.1:0-15598 GCA_964516645.1 uncultured Candidatus Poseidoniales archaeon | reverse complement strand
CGAGCAATAACAAAATGCTACCTCGCAAGGGAAGAGGTCATGGCAGATTCCGATTTAGTCGAACTACTCACTTCACAGAACGATGCCTATTCAGCATCTTTCTCTGGGCAAGAGGTTGTTGGAGTAGCAGGCCAAGGATTGCTTATACTCACTTGCATGGACTCAAGAATCGTCCCTCACGAAATATTTGGCCTAAATTTAGGTGACATGAAAGTCATTCGCAATGCTGGAGGACAATTGAATTCAGAGGTTGAGATGGATATAGTATTGGCAAGCCACCTTCTAAACTGTCAAACAATCGTGATAATGCCACATACAAAATGTGCAATGGCAAGTATGCCACTATCTTCTTTGCAACAGTGCCTTGGAGACCTTAGTGGCATGGATTTCTCTAACTTCAACCCAAGAATAATCGATGATGCAGAAACGAAACTAAGGGCTGATGTCTCTACATTACAAAGCAATCCACTGATTAGCAAAGGTGCCAAAGTTCTTGGTGCAATATATGATGTAGATACAGGGCTAGTAAATTGGATAGATTAGTAAATTGAATCAAATTGATTTTCAATCAATCTATATGCTTCCGCTTCTTGGGAGTATCATGTCAATAATTACAGCATACTTTGAGGCTTGGGAAAATGGAGATGTCGATGCTTTAGCAGAGATTTTTCATGATGAATTCGTATTCAATCCACATGTGGGTGGATTCACATTGGGGAAGTCGGATTTCCTAGGATTCGCTGGCTCAGATGGCGGACCAACCTCGGAAGGAGACAGAATTCTTTTCGAGAATGATGAAGTTGGAGTTGCACACTCAATTGTTCACTTTGCAAATGACTCCGCATCAGAGGCTGTTTTGTCATTCATGAAATTCAAAGACGGAAAGATCATCTCAATGGAAACAGGTGCAACACCACTTTCGGATGACTACAAACTAGTAGGCCAAGACTAAACCATTCTATCGGTCAACTCTTGATTGGATACTTTGCAAAGCATTCAGATTACCATTGTAGATTTGAATAGACCACTAACATTCAAGAGTCTTCAGAATCAGGCTATATCATGGTAGAGATGCCTACGGTTGGAAAACGGGTCAAAATGGTGGCCGATGGCCCAGCCGGTAACACCTCGCACGAAGGTGTAGTTCTACCAGGTGCAGCACAAGACCATCTTACTATCAAACTGGCAAATGGGTACAATGTTAGTTACCCGATTGATATGGTAAAATCGATTGAAGAAATTGGAGATACTTCCACTTCCGAGCCTTCGGGCACAAACATTGAGCAAAACCAAGATTTGCCCAAAGTTACAATCATTCATACCGGCGGAACAATCGCATCAAAAGTCGATTACGCTACAGGGGCAGTAATCGCAAGATTCGAGCCCGAGGAATTGCTTGCAAGCGTTCCAGAAATTTTGGAAATTGCAAATATTGATGCTGTGAAACTGGGCAACATGTGGTCGGACGACATCAGACCTTTACATTGGAACAAGATGATTGAAGCATGCCAAGATGCTTTCAACTCCGGTTCGGTAGGAGTGGTCATAACTCATGGCACTGATACCTTACACATCAGTGCAGCAGCACTTTCCTTTGCATTTGCTGGCAATGGAGGAAAGCCTGCTGGTAGAATTGTTTTCACCGGTTCCCAGCGCTCCTCGGATAGAGCTTCTTCAGACGCATCTGAAAACCTACTCGCATCGGTATATTGGGCTGCGAATGGGCCGGAGGTCTCAGGTGAAGGAGATTCTGCGGTTACCGTGATGCATGCTGGTTCTGGAGACGGAATTTGTGCGGTCAGCCCAGGAGTAGGGGTCAGGAAAATGCATTCAACTAGAAGAGATGCATTCCAGATGGTAAATGGTGAAAGAATCAGTGAAATTACAATCTCAAGAGAGGGGTTGTCACACAAACCTGTATCAAGTTCACAAGAAAGAAGCATTGAGGCGCCCACTAAATATGATCCTGCCATCAAAATCGCTCAATTTTTCGCTGGACCTCATCTTCACGCAGATCTGCTAGAGGCCGCACAAAGTTCGGGATACTCTGCAATCATCATTCATGGAACTGGGTTGGGGCACCTACCTATTGAAAATCCAAACGGAGATGCTCCTGAAAACGACAAACTCGCACAAGTGATACAATCTTCTTCGATTCCTGTAATTATAGCAAATCAATGTATCAATGGACCTGTTGATTTGAATGTTTATTCCAAAGGGAGAAATCAACAAGAAATCGGAGTGTTAGGACATGGTTCAACCTCATCTCCTGAAGCTTTGCTGGCTAAAGTCCACTGGGCTATGTCAAATGGAAAAGACCTGCAGATATTATCAGAAAATCTCTGTGGTGAGAATCAATCTTCACTGATGTCATAACCGCTTCAATGAAGAACCGCAAAGGAGTGGAGGTAATCATGTCGAAGGATTCGAGCGACGCGCTCGAGGACTTGAGATACCGCCGTGAGAAGGCCCATATTGGTGGCGGACTCAAGCGCCAAGAAAGCATTCGTGCCTCAGGAAGATGCACTGCTCGTGACCGAATCCGTAACTTGTTAGATGAGGATTCATTCGTAGAAATCGATACTTTCCTTACTCATCGAACTTCAGATCATGGCATGTTTATGCATGAAACATTAGGAGATGGAGTCGTATGTGGCCACGGTACTGTCGAAGGAAGGAGAATCTATTGTTTTGCACAAGATTTCTCAGTTCATGGAGGCTCTATGGGTGAAATGCATGCTCGTAAAATCTCCAAGGTTGTAGAGATGGCTGAGCGCTCAAAGGTTCCACTCGTCGGCATTTGGGATGGTGGGGGCCAACGTGCCCAAGATGGTGTTGCATCACTTGGCGGAACCGGTGAATTGCTTGACAGATTGGTTCAGTGTTCAGGTAGGATTCCATTGATTTCTTTGGTTCTAGGACCCGTAGTAGGAGTTTCTGCATTGGGTGCAAGCCTTGCAGATTTCACTATACTTGGTAGTGATCATGGCCAATTATTCATGTCATCCCCATTAGAGACACCAGAATGTATCAATGGAGAAGTCGATGCTGCGGGATTAGGTGGTGCAACGCTTCATGCAAGCCGTTCAGGTATCGCTTGCCTAATCGCTGAGGATGAAGAAGAGGCTTGCGCATTAGTTGCAGATATTCTTGGCTTCCTACCAGACAACAATATGTCAAGTCCACCAGTCGAATTAACTGCAGATGACCCTACCCGTCTAAATCCCGAATTGGCCACTATGGTCCCTGACAATCCTAACCGCCCATACGATATGGTGAAGGTAATCGAAGAAATCGTCGATGATGGAATCTTCATGGAATTATTCAATTCCTACGCTGAAAACATCATTATTGGGTTCGCAAGACTAGATAGTAAAACCATAGGAGTTGTTGCAAACCAGCCAAAGGTACTGGCTGGATGTCTAGATATTGATGCTTCAATTAAAGCTGCTAGATTCATAAGAACCTGTGATGCGTTCAACATCCCTCTAGTCACCTTTGAAGATGTGCCTGGATTCTTACCTGGTGTGGTCCAAGAATGGGGAGGAATTATCCGTCATGGTGCGAAACTATTGTTTGCATATGCAGAAGCGACCGTTCCAAAGATGACCTTAGTCACAAGAAAGGCCTACGGAGGAGCATATTTGGCAATGAGTTGTAAGCACCTGCAATCGGATTACAACATCGCATGGCCCACTGCTGAGTTAGCAGTAATGGGTGCAGAAGGTGCAGTCAATATCATTCATAGAAGAGAGATTGCTGCTGCTGATGATGATAAGAAAGAAGAAACTCGTTTGCAACTAGTTGAAGAATACAAATCCAAATTTGGCGACCCATATGTTGCAGCTCGCAATGGTTGGCTTGACGATGTAATCGAGCCTGAAGAAAGTCGCATGAGATTAATTCGTGCCTTGAGAATTCTGTCTTCAAAAAGAGAATGGTCTCCACCGAAAAAACACGGAAACATACCGTTATAATCAATCCTTTCGAGATTGAATCATATATCCAATTAGTAATAATGCAATCAGTCCAAGTCCAATTGGTAATACCCATGCACCGATGGTGATTTCTGATTCCGCATCATCTTGTAAATTCGTTTTCTCTTCTATTTCAACATCTTGTGATGCTTCGTTCGACCATTCTTGAGCGTGGCTATCCCAAACTTTTGCCTCAACCGTAAATGTACCGACTGGACCTATCCCAGTAGTTGTCAAGCACGTCAGCAATATCGTACCAGAACATTCGGTTCCAAGTTCTATCGATTCTCCAGCAAAGGTAACAGAATAAACCAAACCTACATCTCCATCATTATCCGAAATGGTCCACAATATTGAGATTGTATTCCCATCTACATCTATTGATGAAATTCCAACAGTAGGCAAATCGGGGACAGAGACTACCTTCACATTGAGTGTAGCCGATGATGAATTCTGTCCATCGCTTACATTGATTGTATATGTTACTGAACCAAATAAATCTGGGTTTCCTGCAAGAACTAATTCACTACCGGCAAGCGAATAGCCAATGATTTCGGATTGTCCAGCAATAGTATAGGTTAGTACATCATCATCAACATTGATAGTATAATTGTCAAGATTTATTGTATACACATTATCTTCATCCATTTCGATTGAAATGTTACTAGATGTGAATTCAATCATGTCATCTACTGCTTCGATATTGATTGGAACAAATAATTGCAAATGTTCTGTGACTCCATCTGACACATGGAATTCAATTAACTCAGCGCCATTCCAGTGGGTCTGTGGGTCAATGAGGACCGTGGGGGAAGAAGTTTCTATTCTAATTCCAGGATAATCTCTAGCGGCTGATACAACCAATGGCTCATCCTCTGGGTCGCTGACATAGTTCGAAAAATCGACCACAATACTACTTCCATCCTCTATCGATTGTTGTTGCGGAATCGTATCGGTTTGAACCACGGGGTCGTTTACAGGTAGAACCGTTACATTAGTTGTCAAATTGACAAATTCATCACCCGTCGATAGTGTGAGATTAATCTGTACTGTTCCATCCCATTCTTGATCTGCAACATGAGTAATAGTCAACTCTGAAACCGAGTTGTTAATCATCAGTCGATTATCATCATCGTTGAGGAAGATTGCATCAAAGAAGACTATGTTTTCACCATCTGGGTCTGCTGCAAATATATCTGGCATTACTGTAACAGAGGAGTGCTGATCTAGAACGATTTCAGGGGTTGGGGAAGTCAACTCCATAGGCATTCCAATACGATGTACGAATAGGTCAAGCCAATCGGAGAACGAATGGTCAAACACTCTTATCTCAATCAATGAAGGACCGGGACTTAGAGAAGAGCCGTTTATGTCACATGATGCTACAGCATTTTCTAAAGTTCCTATAACGATTTCACCATTGGGCAATAAACAGGAAACATTGCCCATAGCAGGACTGCCATCACGCATAGTGACGTCTGTAGAAAGCGTGAATGATTGGTTTAGCATTACTGAGAGTAATGTCGAGGTTATGTTCTCCATTTTGTATAACCTTGAGCGCGATAAATCTTCGTCAATGTACGAATCTTCATCTGCAGAAACGGCCTTATCTTCACGATTGAAGGCTGCTTGATATGCGGAATCATCGCCCTTCAGGGATAGATTCAGATACGGCAAGATATGTTCTAAGGCATGGCTTTGTTGTCCTTCTCTACCCATAGTCGAATCACCATCAGCCCACCTTTCTAGGAAAGTGTCACTTTCCTGATAACCGAGATGATTGGCACCTAATGGATGCATCACTTGCCATGCCCCTGGCCAATCTTCCAAATATTTCAGAACGTTTTCATCAGCGGGTGCAATCTCATCAGTAGTTCCCGTCAAAAATAGTGCAGATGATGGCCGAGATAAAATCACAGTTTGTGTGTATTGAGTGGATGAACCATCTAGGCCTAGGCCAAATAAACCATCTATTTCGTAATCCCCACTCTTCACAATTTCAGCTGCAGTATGTGCTCCAGTACCATGCCCGCCCAATGAAATGTAATTCAGAGCAAACATACTCTGTGCATCCGGAACTGAAGGTAGAGACCCATTATTCCAGCCAGTCAATTGATATTCAATCGCATTCCATTCCGTTTGCTCTTCAACTACCAATGTAATGTATCCCCATTTCGACAAACCATCTTGCAGCCAAACATACTGATCGATGTCTTCACCATCATCTGCATAGAATACAACGATTGCAAATGGTCCATTCTGAGCCATGTTTATCTCTTCACCATCAGATACTGAAGGGTAAGACAATCGGTACTCTCCTATCTTTTCATTGGAATCGATTTGCCACCCAATGAATCCAGAATTTTGATTCTGAATAGGAAATTGCTCAGCAAGCACACTTGGCAGTAATAGGATTAGAACAAGGAGAATTGCTCGTTTCAATCCAAATGCACCTCCACAGCAACCAGTCTAGTCATCAGTAACGACAAGGAAGGCAATTGTTCGACATATTTTGGCGCCCAAAGACTTGCCCATGAATGAAGATGTTGGGCGCAAAGTAACCAACGGCCATCGGCGTTATTTGCCAAGTAATCGATTCTCGAATCAAAATCTCCTTCCATTTTCTCATACCTAACAGAGATGTCGCCACCATCTTCATCGAAATTGATAACCAAATCCGCTTCATCATCACATAGATTCCACGGACCTTCTTCCTCAAGCAACCTCTTTCCACCTAATTGCTTAATCCTGCCTCCATTTTCAGTCCATGATGCTGCGGCTGATCGGGCAGTTCCTCCTCCTCCGGTAATTCCCAATACTCCTCCGAATTGATGCCCAAATGCTTGCGCTACCATGCAAATTCCAGGCCCATCACTAGAAGCAGCCCACCACGACCTACCGTCCCAACGCAGAGTGTTAACAGAACGAATATCCATTGCATTGTCAATGCACCTTACCGCTGCTGCAGATAACTGATGTTTCAATGGAGAAGTTAAGGACAACCAAACTTCTTCATCGTCAAATGGTTGTACTTTGAAATTCATCTCAGGCAAAGCGGCATTGGGTAACCTTTCATCTCCTTCAATGTAATCCATACTAACATTTACTGCTCTATCAAGTAATGTATTAGCTCTAAATTTACCTAATGGAGAGCCTACGAGAACCCAATCAGGCGGTGAAGGTAATGTTCCTGCATAGCCCCAAGCAAGAGCGTTCTCTACCCCTTCAGTTGGAATAACAACCACGCCTTTTAGTCCAGGCAATTCTACATTTTCAGTTCTAGAAAGATGTGCGTGAACAATAGCGGTTAACACTGGAGATAAGGAGTGCCCTATCGGGCTACCCGCAACTCCGTGGCGCACCTTCCCCATGCGGCTAAACTCTTGGTTCCAGTACTTGAATAAGCCTATAATTAGGGCAAAATAGGGTGGGCAGATTGTGGTAATTATCAATAATGAGTAGTGTTTAACGATTTACATGGCGGTTGCAGAACGTGGTTCATTCCTGTGGTTCATGTTCGGAGTCACACAATTATTTCTTTCACTAAAACTCATGGGTGAAGTTGAGGGTTGGGTAACTACCCTGTTTGGAGGAGGAGCAGCAGCAGCAATAATGCTTGCAATTGTCGTATTTCGCATGGAACAGCGCGAATTATTGTTGAATCCTTTGAAATTAAGTCGAGAAGTCAATGAAGATGCAATTAAGAGTCAAGGTAAGGGTTTAGGCTTCGGTGTTGGAATGTGGATCCTGTCTTTAATCGCGCTCATGTTTGTCCAATTTTAGTAAGGCGATAGCATGGTATCACCCGACGCCTCCACATTTAGAACAATAGACGATGGTTCTGAAGATTTGTTTAATGGTTTTTGGCCCTTTTTGAAACGGACTCTACTCCTCTTTTTACCTCTATGGACATGGCTATTGTGTTGGAGTGCAGGATTCAATAACATAATTTCCGCAACATTTGCCGGTTTATCCTTGTCGGTAATTGTAGGTTTTGAACGATACAAATTAAACAAGATTTCTAGAAAAGACAATTAAGGCCAACCTAGTACTATGTAACATGACTATCTTTGAATGGCTTGCAGATATTGCTGGAATCGAGGCTCCTTCTCTTCTAGAAGTCATTTTCGTCAGTTGCGCAATACTCGGCGGCATACTTTTCTTCATAATGATGATATTGATGCTGGTTGGCGACATTTTAGGCGGTATCGGAGAAGCTGCTGGATTTGATGCAGATATTGGTTCTGACTTAGGTTTTGAGATGTTAAGTATCCAGGGGTTATGTGTAGCAATCATGATGTTTGGGCTGACTGGAATGTTTGGATTATCTGCAACCGGGAGTGATGTTGTCGCAGTTCTCTTCGGAGGAGCAGGTGCCGCAGGTGGAATGTACGGCATGGCGCAAATGATGAGAGGAATTAGTCATCTACAATCAGATGGTACACTGAATTATGATGATGGTGTTGGCCAGCGTGGACAAGTATATTCACGTATTCGTCCAAATGAATCTGGAGAAGTTCAAATACCTCTTGGCGGCTCCTTGAGAAATGTTTCAGCACGTGCTAAAGATAAATCCTTACTTATCCCAAGTGGAGAATTCGTAGAAGTTGTCGATAGAATTGGCTCGACGATGATTGTGGTCCCTCTAGAAGATATTTCATCTGAAGAGTGAGCAGAACCATTAGCCTATTTCTGTGGGCAAAGCAATTAATAAGATGTATCTGATGAAAAAATCATGGCGGACGCAGCAACTTGGGCAGTTTTCATAATTTTTGCAGTATTAGCAGTTGGAGCATTTGGATTTATTCTTTTAGTAACTCGGTACAAACGCTGTGCGTCTGACGAAATCCTCGTAGTTTATGGACGTATCAGAGGTGGCAAAGCATCACGATGTATTCATGGAGGTGCCGTCATGGTCTGGCCTCTTGTCCAAGAGTACAAGAAAATCTCTCTAACTCCCATGACTCTTTCCATTCCATTGGATAATGCACTCTCATTACAGAACATTCGTATCAACGTACCATCAACATTCACCGTCGGTGTAAGTACAAACCCATTGATTATGAACAACGCTGCAGAACGTCTTCTGCACCTCCCCACAAAAGAAATCGAAGCAATGGCACAAGAGATTATTTTGGGGCAACTGAGACTCACTGTAGCAAGTCTAACGATTGAACAAATCAATCAAGACAGAGATTCATTCCTCGAACTAATTCGAGACAACGTTGGTGCTGAACTAAACAAACTTGGTCTTTACCTCATCAACGTCAACATTATTGACATCACTGATGAATCAAATTACATTGAAAGCATTGGTAAGAAAGCCGCTTCTGGAGCAGTTAACAAAGCACTTGTTGATGTTGCAAACGCAGAACGTGATGGTGCGATTGGAAAGGCGAACGCAGACAGAGAAAGAGAAGTTCAAGTTGCTACAAATGTGGCTGAATCACAAAAGGGGCAAAAGACCGCTGAAGTCGATCGTCGTGTTTACGTACAACAACAAGAAGCACTCGGTGTTCAAGGTGAAAACTTGTCTCGTGCAGAGATTGCATCTTATCAAGCAGACCTTTCTGAGAAGGAAGCGGAAGCAATGCAACGTGCTGAAGTTGCAAAGAGAAGTGCTGAAATGGAAGTCCAAAAGGCACAATATATGCTTGAGCAAGAGAGACTGAAGGCTGAAGAAATTGTCCGTGAAGAAATCGCTAAGACTCAAATCGAAATTGCTGCAGAAGCAGAAGCAGAGCGCCAACGCCGTGTCGCAAGTGGTGAAGCAGATGCTATTCTTGCAAAGTACCGTGCTGAGGCGGAAGGTGTACAAGCTGTTCTAGAAGCAAAGGCGGCTGGTTATTCCAATCTCGTTGCAAGTGCAGGTGGCGACCCTAAGGCTGCTGCAACCCTACTAATGGTTGAGAAGATCGAAGACATCGTAGCCCACCAGGTCGAAGCAATCTCCAACTTAAAGATTGACAAGATTACAGTTTGGGATTCCGCAGGAGGCAACGGAGAAGGCTCCACTGCTAACTTCGTATCCAGCCTAATCCATTCACTGCCTCCAGTCCATGATGTGGCTAAGATGGCAGGCGTTGACCTACCAGATTATTTGGGTAGCATGAAAGAGGAATGAAACCGGCTTTAGCGGTCCCTAAAGGGACCGTGGTTTCAAAAACCCTCTAAGACGACAAGTCTCCATGCAGAGCGACCTCGAGATTGCGAGAGACGCAGAAATGGAAGACATCTCGGCTATTGCTTGGAAACTTGGAATAGGTGATGGAGAACTAATGCCGATGGGGAGCGGTAAAGCGAAAATCACTTGGGAAGCGCTAAAGAATCGAGTTACAAAACCTCAAGGTTCTCTTATTCTAGTAACCAGCGTAAATCCTACTCCTTTCGGGGAAGGGAAAACTGTGACCACTATTGGACTGACCCAAGCACTAAATCGAATCGGTAAACGCGCAACTTGCGTAATTCGTGAACCATCAATGGGTCCAGTATTCGGAATTAAGGGCGGTGCTGCAGGAGGAGGACTATCTCAAGTACTACCCATGGAAGACATCAACCTCCACTTCACCGGTGACCTTCATGCGGTAACAAGTGCTCACAATCTTCTTTCATCGTTGATTGACAATCACCTAAAGCACGGTAACAAGCAAAACATCGATTCGACTAGAATCATTTGGCCCAGAGTCGTTGATCTCAACGATAGATCTCTCAGAAATGTAACTGTAGGGCTCGGTGGACCTGCAAATGGTGTTGTCAGAGAAGATAGATTCGACATTACTGCTGCAAGCGAAGTGATGGCGATTTTGGTACTTGCTTCAAATTATGCTAACCTGCGAAAAAGGCTGGGTGATATTGTAATTGGTCAAAGAATAGATGGTACACCCGTCAAAGCTGAAGACATAGGTGCTGCGGGAGCGATGAGTTTGTTACTACGTGATGCATTCTTGCCGAATTTGGTTCAAACTCTTGAGGGAGACCCTGCATTCATCCATGGCGGACCGTTCGCAAATATCGCTCATGGCAACTCATCAATAATTGCCGACAAACTAGCGCTTAGTGCAGCAGATTTCGTAGTTACTGAAGCGGGATTCGGCTCAGATATGGGTGCTGAGAAGTTTATGCACATCAAAGCAGCAAATTCTGGTAAATCGGCAGATTGTGTTGTGATGAATGTTACAGTTCGTTCGATGAAATTACATGGTGGAGCCTTTGGTAAAAGAGCCGCAAGAAGACCTTCTAAAGAAGAGATTGAGAAAGAGGATGTCGATGCCGTAAAGGCGGGTGCACAAAGCAATCTTGACCGCCACATCAGAAACATGTCCCAGTTTGGAATACCAGTTGTAGTATCTGTGAACCGCTTTGTAAGCGATACTGATGCAGAATTAGCCTGTATTATGGAATGCGCTCGTGCATCAGGTGCTTCTGAAGTATGCCTTACAGAAGTCCATTCAAAGGGTGGTGCCGGAGGAGCGCCACTCGCTAAAGCGGTGGTTACTGCATGTCAAGACCATATTGCAGCAGGCAGACCATTTACGCCTCTGTTCAATAACAACACTCCAATTGAAGAAAAGGCATTGAGAGTCGCAACTAGAATCTATGGTGCTGATGGAATCAACATTCTTGCCAAAGCTGATAGACAACTCAAACAAATCAAATCTTGGGGATATGGGAACCTCCCAGTATGTATGGCAAAAACCCAATATTCATTCAGCCACGACCCTAATCTACTCGGTGCACCAACTGGATTCGAAGTTCCTATTCGTGAATTCAGGTTGAATGCCGGTGCAGGATTTGTTGTAGCAGTACTTGGCGAAATAATGACAATGCCTGGCCTACCGCAACGCCCTGCTGCCGCTGACATGGACATGGATGAAGATGGAAACTTGCTCGGCGTATTCGGGTGAAATTGATGAAAGTAATCAAGCGCGAATTCGGTCTGTATCGAATTCGCATAGACTGTGAAGATGACCTTTGGACATTGGCTCGTCTATGTGTGAAGGGACGCAGTATTGGCATGCTTGGAGAGCGTAGAGATCAAAGCACTGCTGGCCAAGAAGGAGGCAGAGCAAAAGCTGCTGAAAGAAAGAAAATGTGGATTAAATTGGCCATCGAATCCAATGAATTTCACACCTTCGCAGATACACTAAGGGTACACGGAATAATCGAAGAAGCACAATTCGATATTGGTAGTCATCACACACACATTATCGAAGTAAGAGATGAGATTGAATTGACTTCACAAAAAGAATTTCCAAAAGTCGATCACGACCTAATCACTCAGGCATGTTCAGATAGTGGCAAAGCGAAGGTGGTAATTATCGTAGTTGAATCAGATGAAGCGATTCTGTATGAAGTCAGCGGAAGAGGCGTTAGAGAAGTTTCCACATGGACCATGCGAGGCGGTGGAAAATACACTGGAGCGAAAATTAGCGAAGGCGTAGCAAAATCATTCTTTGAAAAAATCTCGAAAGAAGCCAACGAATCGATACCTCAAGGTACTCCAATCGTAATCTGTGGACCGGGGCATGCTAGAGAAAGATTAGCACCTCTTATTGAAGGGCCTAAGAAATTGGTTGCTACTAGTATGGGCGGTAGAGGTGCGGCAAACGAAGTAATCTCTGAAGGGCTAGCAGGAGATATTCTTTCAGAACATGCAGTAGTACAAGAGACTGCATTATTGGAAGAGGCATGGGCCCGAATCTCAACAAATGGCCCAGTAGCTTATGGAAAAGAGATGATTGCAAAAGCACTAGAAGAAGGCGCTATCGAAACATTACTAATCAGTGCAGATTCAGTTCGAGAATCAGAATGGGAAACTGTTGTTGCAGGCCTAGGTGACATTGGGGCCAAACTTGTGCAATGCTCTACCGACCATGACGCTGGAGAACAATTACTGGGCATGGGCGGCGCGGTAGCATTACTCAGATTCCGGGTGTGAATATGTTCAGTTGCTGGTTCCA
Organism: uncultured Candidatus Poseidoniales archaeon; assembly: GCA_964516645.1. Classification (GTDB taxonomy): domain Archaea; phylum Thermoplasmatota; class Poseidoniia; order Poseidoniales; family Poseidoniaceae; genus MGIIa-K1. The sequence continues at coordinate 2,661 of CAZEXE010000042.1, read as the reverse complement.
TGAAATAGAAGGAGATTTGCGGCAAGCGATGAAGGGCCTGCGATGGTTATTGATTCGCCAATCGGATTTAGTCAATGCAACATCTGCTTGGATGTTTGCTGAACTTGATGGCACATTGGTTGGAATAGACCACCGTGGTACTATGTTTGAATCTGGAATACATAACCGAGCAATTCATCTCCTACTCGTCGATGAAGATACAGGGATTACTGGTATCACTAAAGTCGTGACAGATGGTGAACTTGAAGACCACCTATGGTGATCAAGCGAACGGTATTGAAATCGATTTATGTGTCCCCAAATTGACAACCGTCAGCATACAAGGCTTAGGTTGGAATCCAAGCATCCTCTGATATGAGGTCTGGTCTTGCCAAGTTGATGAACAAACAAGAGTTGTTCCTCTGAAGTCTATACATGCATGGCCATGAACGTGCCCTGTAACGAAAATATCTGGCACTTCTCTAATGACTAAACCATCTTCAGGCTCTGGTGATAGCGGAGTTTTTCCACCCCATTGTGGTGCAAGGTGTCTTCTTCGAAGCATTTGGCGCATTGCCTCAACAGGGTCACGGTAGGTTACAGTGCGTAGACCTGCTACGAAGTCGTCGATGGATTTACCATGATAGGAGAGCAATCTAACTCCGTCAAGACTGAAGTCACAGGGATTGCCAACGAAGGTAGTTGTATTGAAGTCCTGTTGAATATCTGGCTCAAGGGTAGGTTGGGGCTCTGCTGGCCTTACTGCATCGTGGTTTCCTGGCAGCATGATACACTCGACCCATTCAGGTAACAGTTCTAGTAACTCAGCGAATCTAGAATACTGCCCGTAGAGGTCTTTGATTGCTAATTCCTTATCCTGACCCGGATAAATTCCCACACCATCAACACAATCTCCTGATAAGACTAGATATTTGATAGTACGAGCAAGTGGGTCGGTATTGAACCACTGCACCATTTTGTGCCACTGTGCTTCTAAGAAGGTTTTACTTCCAACATGTATGTCAGAAAGAAAGGCAACTGAAACACCTTGTTCTGCGTAATTCTTCTCGTGACTATCTTGCATAGGAAAGTGTAAATCGTCAACATAGAACATATCTCCATTCTGTGAGAATGTTCCTGAAACACCAATGACATCATCAGGCATCAGTCCAGACTCAACAATTTGCGCATGCTCGAGTACTCTGTCTTCTCCCTTGCGATTCATTAACAAGCAATTCATTTCACCACTCGCATCCTCTATTCCAAACATCAAGTGGCCGTTCTTCGTGTGGCGTGGACCATTGACTAATCCTATTGCAACAGCAACGTTTTCTCGGCCTTGGAATCTACTCTTTTCTGCTTGGAGGCGGGCGATTTCCATCGGTGTTCGAGGCAGGTTCGAATTTGTAATAATCAGTTTGCGCAACCTCTCCAAACGGTCATTGAAAGCATCATTAATATCCCCCATCTTCCCTTCAGTGGTACTATTTCCAGTAATATCATAGTGCACTTTTATGTCGATCATTGCATCGATTGCGTCCATAGGGAAATCCTCTCTCTTCCAATCAGGCATGTTATTCCTCATACTGATTTGTTCAGGTTGTGCTTCTACAATAGGGGCGATTACTCGACCGGGATTTGAAGGAATCATATCAGGTGTTAATCTACCCTTTACTCCTCTTGAGCGAAGATTTGTGATTAGGCCAAGTGGGTCATCGTGATTCTCAAGACGCTCTTTGACTCCGCGTGAGACAATCAATCCCGCACCCATAAGATGCTGGAGAATCTCGCCCCAACTCACTGCCATACCAGTAAGACAGAATCGGATGTTCTTGAGGTGTTCGGAAGGATTTCTTCAAAATAAGAATTTCATTCATTTTCCCAAGAAACATCTGTGTCATCACCAATCGCCTTTCCAGGGTCTTGCCATGACTCATCTTGCCAAGGTGCACCTGCAGATGCCTTAGCTGCTTTACGAGCTTTAGCAGCCTCAGATTTTGCCATTTCAACCGCGGCCACTGCTGCGGCTTTCTTTTTCTCAGCGATTGCATCTTTGTGTCTGACTTTCGCCTTATCCCAACAATCGATTGCTGTCTTTAATGCAAAGTGGACAAAGGACACTTTGTTTTCGAATCTAGTTCCTCCCATTTGAACAGATTCTGCATTTGCCCAATGTGCTGAAGCAATGCCAACATAGACCAGACCAACTGGCTTGTTTGAATTTAGAGCGACTGGCCCCGCAATTCCAGTAATCGAAATAGCTAGATCTGCACCTGATTTTTTCCTAGCCCCTTCTGCCATTTGAATAGCAACTTGGGCATTTACTGCACCTTTCGATTCCAAAAGGTCCCTTTGAACATCTAATTCACTGATTTTTGATTCATAAGAATAGCAGACCCAACTTTGCTCAAACCAATCACTAGCACCAGAAATATCTGTTAAAGTGCTAGAAAGCAAACCACCCGTGCAAGATTCTGCAATGGTAATGGTGGCATTTACTTCCTTTAGACGTCGTACAAGACGGGCCGCTAAGGCTTGGACTTCCTCATCCATCATATTACCGCGAGCGCCCGTACTTCTTGAAGTTAGAGGGGTATCATTCAAAAAGAGGCGGCACTAGGCTTGGTTGGGCCCGTGGTCTAGCGGTTATGACACCTCGCTTACACCGAGTTGATCGTGGGT
>CAZEXE010000041.1:0-15673 GCA_964516645.1 uncultured Candidatus Poseidoniales archaeon | reverse complement strand
GCAGGATGGGAGAACTGGCAGGGGGGTTTCATCCGGGTGGGATATCCGCCCCCCTGCCAGCCTCCGCTGGTGGCTGCCGAGTCGTCGTCACCTTCCTCCTCTCCGAAGAGTGGTTTCTAGATCGTTGACCTCTTGTTTCCAAGATGCCTTCTTCCCGGCGGCCGAGTTTCTGTTCACCTTCCACCGAAGTGGTTAGTTCCCAGGGTGGTATCGATTCCCACTCCCCGAAGGTTGTGTTCGTCTCTACCGGTTGCTAATTCTCCACATTCCCACCGAAGTGTTCGTGCTTCCTTCCAGCGTGGTCGTCCGTTTTCCAAGGCAAGCCTTGAATTCGGTTCCGACCGGAGGAGGTCCGTTTCCACCCCTTCCGAAGAAGGAGTGGCGCGGTTTCCGTCCGTGGTGATCCGTTTCCAGTTCAGCTTCCCGAAGGTTGCTTCCCTGGCGCGGTTTTCACCGTGCCGTTAATTGTGACAGAGGTTGTCCCGAAGAACTGTTACTGCCACACCTCCCGGCTTTGCACAGTCATTGGTACTTCTGCGACAAGTCGCAGCCCTCCCTGTACCACACTTCCCGAAAGTTGTGTGGCTGATTCTTTGCCTAAGCTCCAAATCATCCTGTGGGCGGGGGAACTTCCAATCTCCGAAGATCTTGTCTCTTCCCTTTCGCCTCACTAGCTCCGTCTCCGGAGTTCGTGACCAACACTTTGCTCGGTTTGAGCAGGCCGGTTGGCAAGGGTCCCGGAGGCCTTCCGAGGAAGTCCTCCACCACTCCTTGTGGAGCGGCACTATTCGCTTCGGTGGCGGAGGCAAATAAACTTTACGCTTATTTTGGCCCTTTTCCACCGGAAATGAGGGGTTGCGAGCATGGTTTCCACTGCTTCTACTGGAATAATATTGTTAGAAATATCATTAATTCCGCAAAGATCTGAGCTTTGCGGCAAGTGCAGATTTTCGGCTATCTTTTTCTGCAACTTCTTCATTCGAACGTCGCTCGAACAATTCTTTCTCCCAAACTAATACTTGGCCATCTTCAAATCCAAATCCAATTCGATTCTTGGATGCATCTGAAACCCTAGGTCGTGCAACGTTTGCAGACGCAACTAATTCTCCACTAGAGCCCCTGACCTCAAGCAATCCGCTTCTAGAATCCCAGCGTCCACTCCAATGTAAGTCATCAAAGCCTGCCGTGTGTGTTGTTATTTGCGAACCTTCAACCCTCCATAATTCGTCCGATTGTGGAGTCTTAGCTATCAATAAACCCGATTCAAGTGCTGCGACGAATCCTTGTTCGATACAAGAGAGAGATTCGACTGATGCTGATTCTTTGCTGATTTGTTTACCCTTGGATGATGAAATCGTTCCATCTGCATGTCCAAACAAGACATGCTTTCGCCCTGGTAATCCACATGTAACTGGTGAATCGCTAGGGAGTGTTTGGTGCACTCCGTCGACCAAAATTCCACATTTGGGTCGCCCCAGGCCCAGAATCAGATTCTTGCCCGAATCGATGAACCAAGGCCTTTCATCCATTTTTGTAACCTGAATTTGTTCGCCTTCTAGAGAAAATTTCCAAATTGCGCTCTCCATAAAATCCTCATGCTCGATATCATATACGCTAGATGTCGCTATGACTTCTCCATCGTGATATGCTAACAAATCGGCAGAGCCTTCTAAGGCATTACTCCAAAGAATCTCGCCATCATTCACACAAGTAATATGCAAGCCAGAAGTAACAATAACATAATCATCAATTCGCAGAATCGCTTCGATTCTGTCTTCGCACTGTGCTGACCAAAGTAAGTCGCCATCTCCGTTCCATTTCTTCAATGAACCATCCCAGCCCCCAGCAATAATGGACTCTTCTTCGATATCTATTGCGCTGACAGGTTGGCCCAAATCTCGAATCATCCAGGCCGCCTGAATCAAATCCATAATTCGGCTAAATCGAATTGAGTCAATAGAGTGTCGGCCTCAAGCATCGAGAATTATCGACTTGCGAGGAACTGTAAAGGTCAGGGCGAACGCCATAACAGAAAACAAACAAGCGCTATAGTAGTGTCCTGCGGTAAAGAATACTAAAACACAAGAAGTCTGAATCATCCCTCTAGAACCTTTCTTTATTCCATAGAATGCAAACCCTGAAGAAATCAAAGCCAGACCTATCATGGCCCATCCAATCATAATGTAAATTCCAGCTGCTGATTGGTCGATTAGTGGAAACTCCATTTCTTCGTCAAAATAACTGACTAATCTTACACACGAACCATTGGCATAATTCCCAGTGCATTCGACATCTGAAAATTCACTACTCGGTGGAATGTCAAAATCGATTGTAGTAAATCCAGTTTTTTCAAAAACTGAGGGCGGATTCAAAATTAATCGATGACGAACAGCGTCGTGTTCTCCGTCCTCGTTATATCTAGTGATTTCAATCGAAGTGAGCCCCGGTGTTGCTCCAGTGAATTTGAAAACGCCGTTCTCATCGGTTTGAGCCACGAGGGGTTCATCGATTATTCCATCAGCGTTTCTATGCTCCAGTAATACTGTCGCATTGACCAAAGGCTCTCCTTGAGAAGTTATTGTTCCGGTGAATTCGGCAGAGTCGTAAGGCGCGCCTTTAGCCATACCATTGATCCATTCATGTGGACGGACTAGGCCAGATTCGGGATTAATGAAATCTAATCCATTAGCAAATCCAAGCCCACAAATTACGAAGACGAAAATTCCAATCATCCGCAATACTGGATGTCCATCTTCACTTTTTATTTCGAAGGCGGCTCCGCTGGATTGGAATACCGGCTCTTCCTCAGGAAGCGTTGGAGCATCCTCGAGAAGTTCGGACATATTGGCTCCTAAGAGTCAGTCCTACTTGATAGAGATGCGTCCATCTGACTTGGCGATTAATTTCTGAAGTTCAGCCTGCCCGCACCATAGAGTCAATTCCAGTCCTTCTTTTCCAGTTACAATTCCTAAATCATAAATTTGGCTAACATATGCTTCTGCACTTCTCTGGCCATCATCGGACGGTGATACAACAAGGGTTGTTTTTGGACCATATAGTGAATACATTATCGACTCACGAAGTTCATCGAGTCCTTCCCCTTTATGTGAAGAAATAACCAACGCATCAGACATCCCCATAGAAGAGGCGACTTCCTTTGCAGCATCGAGGTCTCCTCCTAAATCGCTCTTCGTTAGTACAACTTTGAGATTTGTGCCTCCTTCGTCGCTTCTATCAAGAACCTCTCTTCGAGTAGTGGACAATTTCCGGGTCAGTTCACTGATTTCATCACTACTATCGACGACTAACAACAATAGATCGCATTGAAGAGATTCGTCCAAAGTAGCATGGAATGCGTCTAATAAATCAGAGGGTAATTCATCGATGAACCCAATAGTATCTGCAAGCAAAATTCTCGGACTCATCTCCATTCTTCCAACCGTTGTCTCTAATGTTGAGAATAATTTGTCCTCAACCAAAACTTTCTTTCCAGATAAAGCAAGAAATAGCGAGGATTTGCCTGCATTGGTGTATCCTGCAAGGCCAACGGTTCTTGCTCCTCCTCGGGCTCTTTGACGCCTTCTTTCTTTACGAGCCAATGCATGCTTGCGCTGTTTTTTCCTCAATTGTACAAGTTCTCTTGATACGGTTGTTAATACTCCTTGGATTGCTTGTCGGCCACCTGCACCAAATCCTGCTCTCTCACCGGTAGTCTGTTGGTTCACAAGTTCTCTTAGAACACTTCTATCCGCTTGTAATTGTGCAATTCTAACCTGAGTTCTAGCCTCTACGCTTCCAGCATGAGAAATGAACAGAGATAGCAATAAGCGAACCCTGTCCCAAACCTCAACTTGAACAGAATCGTGAATGTTTACCAATTGTCTAGGGGATGCATTTGAATGAATGATAACCAAATCTACGCCGTGCCACGGATGACCTGCAATAGCACTAGATATCTCGTCTCCGACGTCTTGTAGGCGGCCTTTTCCGAAATATGTTCTAGGATCATCTATTCCTTTTTGATTTTGGATATCGATGATTTCTATTCCCATAGTTTCTGCCAATGCAATCAATTCAGCGGGATTTCCGTCTCTGTGCAATAACACTGCCTTTCGACCTTCATGGTTGGTTCGGGCTTCGCCCAAAGCTACGCCGCCGGTTCCCGCTAGAACTTGAATCGGCTCATCCATGACCCTCTGAAGAGATATTATTCAAAGAGTCATTCCAAAAACGCAACTCTCATTGAGGTGATGCCTTAGTTTAGTTCATGTCCGAAGAGTATACGACCACACTGAAGTGGCACGGCTCGAAAGAAATAGGCCAAAGACTTGCTAATCTAGTTCCTGAAGGGATAGATTACGAATTGATTGAAGAGGATGGGATGGTAACTTTGGTCGTTAATGTTGATGCCAATAGTTTAGAAAATCTCAGAGAGATTGTGGATGAATTGCTGACCCTTTTTTCTGACGAAGATCAATGAATATCTAGTATCACAGGGGCATGGTCGCTAACCTCTAGGCCACCTTGTCTATCGATTTCTACTGAAGTTAATCGCTGTCTTGCAACTTTATTTCCAAGTAGGTAGTCGATTCGCCACCCTCTATCCTTGGCTCGGGCTTGCCCACGATTAGACCACCAAGAATAGATTTTAGCATCGGGGCCCACGTGTTCTCTGAATAGATCATGCCAACCGTCACTCAATAAATCGCTGAACCATTCTCTTTCATGTGGTAAGAAGCCGCTGGTCTTTGTATTGCCTTTAGGATTCCAAATATCACTTTCAGTATGTGCAATATTCAAATCTCCTGCAACAATTACTGTTTGGTCAGAATCCAATAATGGGCGAATGAATTCCCTCCACTGCGACATCCAGGTCTCCTTGTAGTGCTGTCTTTCTTCTTTTGATGAACCGCTAGGAAGGTATGTGTTTACCAATAGAATATCGTTATGTTTTGTTACCAATACTCGGCCTTCAGAATCATTTGGGTCTAGGCTTCCATTCATCCCTCTGCCGATTTCAATCATATCGGTCTTAGAAATTGTTGCAACTCCAGAATAACCCTTTTTTTCTGCAGGATGTAAAATCATCTCGCATCCTTTTGGAATCGACCAATTTGGGGGGAGTTGTTCATACAAGCATCGCACTTCTTGTAACATCCAAATGTCAGCATCGATTTTTTCTACAAATTTGTCAAATCCTTTGCGAATCGCTGCTCTGATTCCATTCACGTTCCAAGTTACGATTCGCATGTTGCCCCTCCAGACTCGACGGTGCTTCAAATGACCCCATCGGAAAGGTGCCCTCTTGAATCGGTTAACGTAATCGATTTGTTTTCTCGTTTAGTAATAATATGTGACCGCCATCCAGATACTCTCTCGTCTAATAAATCCTCAATTGATGACAAACCTCCAGAAATTGCAATACAGGAAAGATGGCTCATTCCGGGTGCTTTTTTCGAATGTATTGCTGCTAAATCTAAGATTGCTACATCTCCTTTAATCAGCCCATGCAACCCTTTGAGGGGTTTGTTATCTAGAACAACATCCAATGTTGAGACCTTTACCGGTTCACCGACTGGTGAGCCGTCACACATTCTAACTTCATCTGCCTCGATTTTGAGACCTTTAGAAGTAATAACGCCACCATCATATCTCCCGGTAATGTTCATACCCGTTTGAATTGGAACCCCGACTTCTTCCAATGTCGAAGCTAGGCGACCAATCAATCCAGACCAGCCTTCACCAACTACGCATAAACGCCCTTTCATTAGTGCCTGGCGCCTCTCAGGAATATCTTGCCCCCAGCTAGAAATCAGACGTATTGCTCGCTCTCTAACTAGATCATTTCCTAGTTTTAAATTTAGCATCTCTTTAGGATTATTCAATGGCAACAACATCCCATGTCCAACGATTCGAACCTTGTTAGGCCTCAATGGCCTAAGCGATGGTTTCACTTTGCTAACCTTTTTCACCATTTTATGCAGTTCTCCTCCTTTGAGTAACAAATGTGGGCCATGCTCTAATTGGTGCCCGAAAGATGCCTCACTAGTGCCTCTTCCGCCGATTACCTTTCGTTTTTCCACAATAAATACCTGATTTTTTGCTAAGTGTTCTCGTGCTGCGGTAACAAGGCCATGTATGCCTGCACCCACCACTAACACTCTCTTCATGCCCATCCCACGAGGTACATAACCATCAAATCCTCGCACCTATAGCCGCAAATATGCCCGACAAGACTCCGCCACCTCACGATAGAGGGTCGGAATTATGGGAGGCATCTACTGGGCCGAGTAGATTGTTAATTTCTAGTATGGACCGATGGACCAGTGCTCTGCTAGCTGATGATGGAGTCGATATGCCATTTATGGGGGGTAGTGAAAATATCGATGCAAAAATCATCGCTAAGAGTGGAGGTATACTGGCAGGTTGTGCTGCCATAGAGCATATGCTCCAAATCTGGGCCGGTAGTTTACAAGTTTCTTGGAGTCATGGCGAAGGGAGAAGTATTGCTGCCGGAGATGAAATCGCTATAATTAGCGGAGATAAAGATGCGATTTTAGCCCTTGAAAGAACAATTCTGAATATTCTAGGGCAACTATCAGGAATTGCGACTGAAGCAAAGAAATGGTCTTCCAAAGCACCTAGGCAAATCGCATGTACTCGCAAAACGATATGGGGCCTTCTTGACAAGTGGGCAGTTCATCTTGGCGGGGGTTTGACTCATCGATTAACGAAGCAAGATGCGATGATGATCAAAGAGAATGACTTGGCAGTAATGTACACTGATGTAGAAAGTAATGGTGCACGGATTTCCAAATTCCTGACTGAAGTTAATCCTGCAGAATGTGGTGCGTTTTTAGAAATTGAAGTTCGTGAAGAAAAAGAAGCGATTATGGCGGCATTCACTTGGTCTGAAAGAAGAATGATTGATGGTTGTGACAGATTAGTAATCATGCTAGACAATTTCGGCCCAGAAAGATGTAAAGCCGTGGCTGATGAATTGGTTGAAATGGGCCTTAGGGAGCATGTGGTTCTCGAAGCCAGTGGCGGCATATCGTTAGAAAAACTAGAAGAGTGGAGAGAGTGTGGCCTAGATGTACTCTCTACAAGTACAATCAATCGCGGAACTACTCCCCTCGACTTGTCGATGTTGATAAATGAAAAATGAGGAATAAAAATGACTGATGACGAAGAGCTTGTTGACCCGACTCATCCAAGATATGAGTCGTTACTGATTAGAAAAAAGGTTGCTGAAGCCGGTGCAAAAGGCATGCTTGCGGATTCGGCAATGATTGCTCATGGAAGAGGTGAGGCTTTCGATTATTTACTAGGGGAGCAAACAATCCCTTCGGCATTAGAAGCGACAAAAGAAGCGGCAGCAAGATTGGTGCGTGCACAACGACCGGTGCTATCCCTAAATGGGAATGCGATTGCTCTTGCTGGGCAAGATTTTTTGACGATTGCAAGCCAGTTGGGTTGCCCTGTAGAAATCAATATTTTTTACCGAACACCAGAAAGAATGGGTGCATTAATTGGACATCTAAAGATGCTGAATACAAAATTAGGCCTAGATGTTGAAATCCTTGGCGGCATTCCTGATGCTAGAATCCCTGGACTAGAAGGTCCAAGAGGGGCTTGTCAAAGCGAAGGTATTTTTGAGGCTGATACAATTTTGGTCCCTCTAGAAGATGGTGATCGTTGTGAAGCACTGGTAGCAATGGGTAAGGAAGTCTTAGTCATTGACCTTAATCCTCTTTCTCGTTCCTCTAGTGGAGGAACTGTTGGTATTGTTGATGAAGTGACAAGAGTTGCAAAAAATCTGATTCAGATGATACCCAAAAAGCCAGAGCCTACAAATTGGAACAACAACAAAGGTTTGCAAGCGGCTTTAGACCACATTACCAAAACAATGGCCGATAAATTTGAATGATTTCACAAATCACTCAATTTTGCAGACAAAATGTTAGCGATTGATTCGCCAACCGCACTGCAAGATGCTGTTCCACCTAAATCATAAGTCAACAACTTACCCTCCTGTAAGTGGTCAGCAACACTTTGATCGATTAAATTTGCAATTTGAATCAATTCGCTCTCGCCATTTTTCCGGCCCAGCCAATCTAACATCATCTGAATGGAATTGATACTTGCGATTGGGTTTACTTTGTTTTGACCCGCGTGCTTTGGAGCACTACCGTGAACCGGTTCAAAGAACGCATGATTGTCTCCAACATTTCCAGAAGCAGCCATGCCCATTCCTCCTTGCAATACTGCGCCTAAATCAGTAGCAATATCTCCAAACATGTTTGATAGAACCGCTACATCGTAATATTCCGGAGTTCTTGTTAGCCATTGCATGAATGCATCGATATACCCGTAATCGGTTTCGATTGCTGGATACGATGCTGCTACATCATCAAACACTTTGCGGAATAATTGGCAGCCTCTAGTAACATTACTCTTGTCGATACAAGATACTCGCTTTACGCCGTCCACAGGAGCCCCATTACGGCTAGATGAAATCTCGAAGCCCATCCTGACTAGGCGCTCAGTGCCTTTAGCAGAAATAGGTCTCGGGTCATATGCGACCTCTCCTTCCAAACCCGGGAATGACATTTCAGGAACTGTGTATTCTTCGCGGCCTAGAGCTCTATCTGCACTTCGTCGAAGCAAAGAATGGTATAGTCCCTCTGTGTTCTCCCTTAGCAGAGTCATATCGACCAAGCCTGGTTGCCAGATTTGGGTGAATTGGCCGTGAACTTTGTGCGGGACTCCTTCGTACAATTTGATTGGTCTGACATTTGCATACAAATCCAATCCAGAGCGCATTCCAAGAATTACAGAACCGCCAGCGAGATCACCATTAGGTAGTGTAGCACCCGGATAACCAATTGCTCCAAGGAAAATAGCATCTGCTTCGTCTCTACAGAATTCGAACGAGCCCTCTGCCCACTCTTCTCCTGTCTCTTTGTAGTGTTGGCCTCCACAAGGAATGTGTACTTGCTCAAATCCGTGATTTGTATGTGCTTGAACGGTTTCAAGTATCCGCATCGCTTCAAGTGCTACTTCTCTGCCAGTTCCATCTCCGGGCAAGATTGCGATGCGGTGGTCGCTCATACTCTTGGCAAAAGGCGCACCTACATGAACGCGCGCCCAAATATAATCGGTGGTTTTGAAAGGTTGTTGTCCACTGGAATAATTATTTCTAGATAACAACCGCGCAGTATAACACTACTCCAATCGAACTATACCTGTATATGACATACTGTACCTTTATGGAGCGCCACGACGCCGCTTACTAGCATGGCTGAGGAGAATCGCGATAAATCCGAAGGACGTTTGCGAGTCGACCAAATGCCCTTAGCCGTCAAACATCTCGTTGATGCGATGATGGGTATAGACCCAAACTTCGAAATCGAAGATTGGCTAATCAAAAAAGCCAACGAAGATTTAGCGTTATTAGGGTTGGATATTGAAAGAGAAAGAATACAATTAGAACAAAGGATTCATCGCTTAGAATCGCTAGCTAAGAGATTGATTCCAGAAGATATTAGAGAAATACCAAAAGGCCAGACCAACTTGTTTGATTGCTTCGATATACCGCTTTCGCTCAAGCATTTGACAAATAGAATTGAAGAAATTGGAGATGAAGAGCCGCATCCTGCGGGGACATTCATCAATCTGCTTCCTGATGATGGCTGTGACGACCCATTGTTGGCTGTGACTGCACAAATGATGCTGATTGTCGCTCAGGAAAAGGTTGGCAGTGGAGCAAGTTGGATTGAGTTGCATGAATTGTTTTCACCACTTTCAGAAAATGGAATTTCACAAGAAGAATGTGATGAAGCATTGGACCACTTACTAATCACCGGCCAGATTCACGAAATCGATGATGACTGTTTCATTCCGGATGAGTGAATTGATGGGGGCCCACGGACTCCCTACTGCACGACAATATAAGATGGAGTCGTATTTATTTCTGATGGGCTTAATACGGTCAACAATTATTGGAATGTCTGCTTGGTGGATTATGGTTCTACTTGAGGTTAAACCACACATAGCACTAGGAGTTGGGGTCTTCTCTGCCTTCTTAACTGAATCATTAATTCAATCTAATGCAAAAAATCATCTTCGGCACAAAGCATCTTCGCTTGAAGCCGAATTGAATATTGCTATTAGTCAACTTAGCGACATGAAAATGGCGCTGGATATAACAACTAAAGATTTGAGAAGTGCTCTAGATGAACTTCATCGCAGAGATGCGATAGGAAGTCCTGCGGCACGTGAATTATTGTCAAGGCAAGAAGAAGCTATGGAAGCACAAAAAACAGCGCTTGAAGTATCTACAGATCGCTCCTTTGAAACTCTTGAGTCACTAGAAAGAATGATTATTTCCCAGGGTGAGCAAACTACAAGGGTTCAGGAAGTCCTTTCAATGGTCTTAGAAAAACTCGCACTTGAGCCGCGCCAGCACATCAATATGCGCGATTCTGTACTCACGCAGGAGAATAATTCAACACCTGCAATGACAGACGCCCTCATAGCCCTGATGGGTTGAGGTGATGTTGTGCACGGCTCGATGCGCGAATTGATGCGTCTAAAATTACGTTCGAGGCTCTATTCTCCATTTCTGGGAATAGGGATAATCGTTGTTGCACTTGCAATAGTCATAGGGCTTGAAAAAGAAGATCCTCTGGTTGTTGATACTCATCTTTTCCTTTTGATAGGAGGAATTTCATCAGTCTTTTTTGGGATGTTGTTGTATCAAAACGAAGAAGGTTTTGCGCAGAAATACGATATGACACATCTCTTGGATATAGATGACAAGGATGAGAGATATCAAGCGTATCTCGAACACTTGTCTGATTGGATTGCCAACGACATGGAAAAAATCAATCCAACTAGGAAGAGGGGTTCAGACCCATCTGGCCCAGATTGGGGAAAAACGGATTTTAAATTGGGGCAAGAACCGATAAGACGGGATGCTATTGTTGAAGGCAAGAAATATTCAGGAATGGAGGGGGACTTAACTTCTAGTGAAAAAATGGTTGCCGCTGCTAATCAAAAATATGCTACAATGGCCCAGACGAGATGGGAGAAAGCTGAGGCATCTGATCCTGATTTAATCGAATATGGTGTTGAGAGATTAGGAGACCTTGTGCGAACAGATTACTTCGATAAAAACGCCGAGGAAGGCGCGTTTTCTAAAGTTGCGAATCAAGACTCTGAGACCCAGTGATACAATAAGCCAACACTATGAGGCACGTAAGATGAAAGCCATCATTGTGGCAGGCGGACATGGGAGCAGATTGTACCCTTTGACCAAATTTACACACAAGACCCTGCTTCCTCTTTGTGGTAGGCCAATCATTGATTATGCGCTCTCTACAATCCGGCACGCAGGCATCGAAGAAATTACGATAATTGGAAACAAATTCATCGACAAAATTCGAACCCATGTTGGGGATGGTGTGAATTATGTTTTGGAAGATGAGCCTAGAGGGGTTGCTGCCGCTTTGCAATTAGCTAGAGGGGGTAATGAGGGGTGCCCACTGTTAATTTGGTTCTCAGATAATATCACAAATATGGATCTAAAATCGCATGTCGAAAATTTCTCTACTGGCGCAATTCTACTTACTAGAGAAGTTGAGAACCCGAGTGATTTCGGCATTGCCGTAATCGAAAACGGGAAGGTTGTAGATGTTGTCGAAAAGCCTCGAGAAGTGCTAGGGAATTTAGCTATTGGTGGAATATACATTTTCGATGATTTGTTCTGGCAAAGGTTGGATTCAGTACAGGATTTACCAAATTTTTCAATTTCAGATGTTACTAGACAATACCTTGTAGAAGAAGAGGCTAGGATTATTTCTGTGGGAGAGAACACTTGGATAGATTGTGGGACTCCCGAAAGTCTGCAAAGGGCGGCTCAAATGGTAGAGAGTGGAATGTTCAATATTAGGATGGGGCCATGATGCGTATAGGGATAATCGGAGCAGGCATCGTAGGGGGTGCGATTGAACATTGCTTCAATGACGCTCACGATTTATTTGTTCACGACCCGATAAGGGGAACTGATTTGTCCGATGTAATCGAAAATTGCGAGATGGCATATATTGCCGTTCCAACGCCTGCAAACGAAGACGGGGCTTGTGATACAAGTATAGTCGAAGATATTCTAAATGAGTTGCCCGAGGGATTTATCGCTGTGATTAAGAGTACTGTTATTCCAGGCACCACAGCAAGATTACAGGATGAATTCCCAAATTTGAAATTGGCTTATTCTCCAGAATTCTTGGTTGAAAGAACACGGCTTCAAGATTTTGCAAATCAAAAAATATTAGTCGTTGGAAGCGAACACGAAGAAGTTGCAAATTTGGTCTTCGAGCAACATAAAACAGCAGGAGTGTTAATTGGAGAAAATACATTCCATGTTAGTAGTACTGAAGCGGAAATGGTCAAGTACACCAAGAATAACTTCTACGCTTTGAAGGTAATTTTTGCAAACCAAATGCACGACATTTGCAACGCTATAGGAATTGATTGGTCTGTTATCCGCGATATCATAACTGCACCACAAGACCAACTGATCGGAGATTCACACCTAGAACCTATTATGGGTTTGAACAGAGGTTTTGGCGGCAAATGCCTGCCTAAAGATACTCTGGCTTTACGAGAACTTGCACGAAGTTTAGGAGTGGATTATGATATTCTTGATGCTATGCAAAGTGATAATGCTACGCTGAGGAATATCGTGACCGGGAAATCTTCGGATGTTACAACGGAGGATGATTGATGTTAGGCGAGCATGGTTCATTCCGCAGATATCTATTAACTGCAGGATTCAATACTCTTGTTTTCTTGATTTTATTCATAATTTTCCGCGAATTCATGTTTCCTGGTGAGGGATATTGGGCTTCAATTTCTTGGGCTTTTGCTTGGATAATCGGTTCATTGATAGCCCATTGGACCCATAGGATTTGGACTTTCAAATCGGAAAGAGACCCCAAATGGACCGTTCCTGCTTCGATGAGCATTTACACGATTGGATGGGTTGGCTCAACTGCAACATATTACATTGGCTCCGAGGTTATGGGGTTGAATGAATATGTAGTATGGGTACTAAATTCATCATTGTGGGGTGTGTTAAATTACTTAGGCCAGAGAGAGATTGCATTCAAGGAATTGTCCGAGGAATAAATCCGATTTTCTTTGAAAATGGATTATTGTTGTAACTATTATTCTGCCCGCTTGGTTATAGAAAATAAGCGTGGCATTCAAGTCCTGCGACGCGCACGCCATCATCATGCTGCCCGACACGGTACACAAGTTACCTCAGGCCGAGAGATTTGCTTATGCTAGACTACTGGCATTCATGACACGCGTTGATAATGAATTGACAGTTGAAGAAATGTCAATGTTTGAACAAAGACTTGGGACTGCATTACTATCTCCAAAACAACGCAAAATGATCCGTGCGGACTTGAAGAATCCCCCTTCATTGGAAGAGTGTCTAGAAGACCTTGGGGAAGAGGCTGGAAGGCTTGCTCTAAGAGATGCTGTATTGATGGCCGCATCTGATGGAACCGTAGATGAAGATGAAAGAGAAGCATTGGAAGATATCGCTGATCATCTCGACCTTGCCCCTGGTGCAATTAACAGATTACTTGCTTGGACGGTTGATGGTTATGCTTGGATGCAAGCGGGATACGATTTATTGAATGACCTCTCAAGGTGATTTTACTGCTACCTGATGCGGCGCTTTCACTTGCTGAAGAACAACGCAGAAAGATTGCTTGTACGCTTGTAATGGTTGCAGCTGCCGATGGGGCTTTAGTTAGAGAAGAAATCTCAGCAATTGAGGCAGCCATGGGTGCAATGATGTTGCATCCAGAAAGCCGAGAAGAGGTAAGGCAATTGCTAACTCAGCCTCCTGAACTCGATACTATTCTAGAAGGCATGGAGACTTCTGCGATTAGAATTGCATTGAGGGATTCTGCGTTATTAGCATCGGTAGATGGGGATTACGATGATGCTGAGTTATGGGCTTTAAGAAGAATTTCTGATGCGGGTGGCTTATCAGAAAAGGAATTGTCTGAAATCCTCGCTTGGGTATCAGATTTGTGGAAAATGAGTGCGAGTGGGCGTTCAATTATCTCTCTTCCAATGCCTGGAGATGAAGACATTCTCTAATTTCCAACGATTTAATTTTTTACGGGCTATTTTTTACGGATGTTGGTCTGAAGTTTCCGGATTCACGAAAATCGAGGATTTTTCCCCCACATTTTATTATCCGTACCTCCCTCGAAGCAACCAGCGCAATTCGCAATTTCGAAATTGAGTGTGAGCAGTAATGGGAATACATCCAAAAATTGGAATTACCGGACTACCAAGGTCTGGAAAGTCTGCCGTCCTTGCTAAAGTGCTTGAAATGCTTGAGGAGGAAAGGCGTCGCGAAATCAATGCCAGAGGTGGTGATGGTGCAAATACAGACATCATTGGTGGATTGCGCACTGAACCCCTAATGGAAAATTCCGAAAGGGTTGGATACAAAGTCATCAGCATCAGTACCGGAGAAGAGGCGATAATGGCCCACAAATCGATAGATAGTCGACTTAGGGTATTGGGCTATGGTATCGATACTGAAGCTCTAGACAGTGTTGCTATTCCAGCAATTGAGCATGCTAGAGACTATTCTGAAGTAATTGTAATCGATGAGATTGGCAAATTTGCTGTTGAATCTGAAGGTTTTGTCAATGTAGTTAGATCTGCTCTCGAAGTAGATAAACCAACGCTGTTAGCATTGCACAAAAAAAGCCGCCACCCTCTCCTCCAAGATATCAGAAGAAGAGATGATGCGCGTATACTCGAAGTTACTCCTGTGAATCGCGCCTTGCTTCCGTATAAAATCCACAAATTAATGCGTGAAACTTACTGATTCATGCGTTGGGTTCATGCCCTATAGTGGAGTGCGAGTTCTATGACCCCCGCAAGTAGTGCCCGCAGGTTACTACTTGGCACAGGCTTGGGCCTATTGTTAGCAGGTGGATTTGGGCTTTTGTCAGGTGTGATTTCGATTGAAGAACCAAGCATTGGATTTGTAATTCCTCTAATTGGATTGGCCCTAATTGCACTCGCTGGCCCAACTGGAAGGGGCGAAGGGCCCCTTGCTGATTGGTTTCCTAACGAGGATGATGTGGCGATGGCTTCACGGGTTGGAGAAGATATTATTCAAGAAAAACACGATGCTGATGTAGGAAATGCATGGGCTAAATTAGAGCACTCGATGCTATCTAAAGAGCTGGAGGAAGAATAATGTCAATTCAAATTCCAGAAGACAAAGGTGCCAAAAAAAGAAAGCAATACTGGAATTATTGTATCGCATTTGCGATTATTGCTTTCATTATGCTGATAGTCGGCATTACTGCAGAACATGCACCAACTGGAGAATATGTTACAATAGATGATAATCAATACTATCAGTGCGAAGATGTGAACTAATCAATTTATCAGGATATGAAATAGAAAACGACAATCATGAAGACTGTTTTGATGGTAGTGACGAGGGCGGGGACCCAAGTGATCCATTCACAATTTGTTACGGATTCTTCTGCTGTTTTTCAATGATCTTTGGAATTAGTGCCCTGAGTACAAAAAATGATGACAGAGTGATAGTCAT
>CAZEXE010000040.1:6448-15775 GCA_964516645.1 uncultured Candidatus Poseidoniales archaeon | reverse complement strand
ACATCAGGTCCAGGTGTTTCAGCCACAGGTTCCTCTTCAGGTGCTTCCTCTTCAGCTTCTTCTGTAGCCTCAGATGCTTCTTCTGATTCTTCTGTAGTCTCAGAGGATTCTTCGGTTTCTTCTTCTGCTGGAGTCTCTTCTTCAGGGGTTTCGGATTCTTCAGAGGCCTCTTCCTCATCCTTTGAATCCTCTTCTTTAGGACTTGGTGGTCCTGATGGCGGCCCTGATGGTGGTCCTGATGGTGGGCCTTTGGGTGGACTAGATGGAGGTCCTGATGGTGGGCCTTTGGGCGGACTAGATGGAGGTCCTGATGGTGGGCCTTTAGGAGGTCCTTTAGGAGGTCCCTTCGGAGGCCCTTTAGGCGCCTCTGATTCCGTTTCGGGTTCCTCTTCAGGTTCCACTTCGGATTCTTCCTCTTCTTGAGTCTCTTCTGCAGCAGGCGCTTCTTCCTCATCATCGGTAGCTTCTTCTTCGCTAACAACTTCTTCTTCGGGCGCTTCTTCAGGAGTTTCAATTCCTTCTATGCCGCCAAACGCGCCGCCAAACATGTCGTCCGCTGCAGCGTTTTCTGCATCATCTCGAGCCTTCTCTGCTGAAGTTTTTCGGCCGGCCATGTTCTCTCCTCTTCGGGGCCACAGAGTGCGGCTTAAATAGCCGTTGTCACTCGGCGACCTGCTGCCCGCGTAGTGTAGTGGTCTATCATGAAGCGTTGTCGATGCTTCGACCCGGGTTCAAATCCCGGCGCGGGCGCCTAAATGGGGTACTGAATCCAAATTACTTGGTTACGAATCATTCTTGAATGATGGAGAATAGGGTCAATCATGCGAGCAATAGCATATCTATTCATACTCATTTTAATGAGTCCAATGGTTGTTGCTTGTGAAACCGAAGTAGAAAGGGCATTAAATGGCTGGTTTCCTTCGCCAACGGGCATTTCTCCAGATAAAGATGAGTCGATTAGAGAAACCAATCGAATTGCAATGATCGGTCAAGAAGTTGCAAGATTCCAGTTGTGGCGGGTTTTGAATGGTATTGAATTAACTGAAAGACAAATCGCAGATGAAATTGATAGGGCTATGATTGAAAATGGTTCAAACCCAGATTGGCCTTCATTCGACACTATTGTTGCTTCGGGCTCAAATGGTGCAATTCCTCATGGCGACCCTGAAAATCGTGGAGCGGGGCCAAAGTTTGTGGAAATTGGAGACGTGGTTGTTGTTGACCTTGGTGCTCGAGTAAATGACTGGGTTAGTGATGTTACGAGAACTTACATCGTGGGTGGAACAACAAATGAGACAATAATTTCCTCTTACATGGCTGTGTATGATGCTCAAAATCTAACATTCCCTGTGCTTGAAGCTGGAACGCCTGCATGGGTGCCTGATGATATTGCTAGAACTCATATTGCCGAACAAGGTTATGGTGACTTATTCATCCATAGTCTAGGGCACGGATTTGGCGTATGCGTACACGAGCCCCCTTTACTTTCCAGCAGTGGTTCTGACCCTTTATTTGGTCTAAAGTACAACGAACAACCACTGATGATTTGGGACGCCCTAACCGTTGAACCAGGCATTTACCATGATGGTTGGTTTGGAATTCGTATAGAGGATGATTTCTTGATCAACGCTGATGGCCATGAATTCTTATCAGCAGACCTACCAAGAGACCTAGATTGGGCTATGATAACCCTTGAAGATTACACGGACGAGTCCGTGAAAGATGTCGAAGGCGACGAGGACGATTCATCCTTCCTGCCATACCCGGTGGGTATTGTGGAAGTCATCGTCCTCGCCGCAATCGTTGTTGCGATTAGACGCGAAGAACTAGAGTAGTTTTACTCAGGTTCACTCGTCTGCGTCCATGAACTGATCCATGGCCGCTGCTGCAAGTCCAAGAAGTGCTGCAGCGATTGCCATCATACAACTCATGCCCATGACTGTTTCGCCCTCGTCTGGTAACATCATATACCAACCAAGGATACCGACTAGCATCAAAGCGCCTGCGCCCCAAGAGGTGATCATCTTGCCCATATCTGGCATAGCATCCATTGCATCAACGCCTGCCATTGGTAAGATTAGAGTCAAAGCAACAAGTAGTGCACATACCACTCCTGCCCACATTCCGATTGTTCCGATCATTCCGCCGGTTGCCATATCACATGCTTCATCCTCGTCGGTATCATCACAAATATCGCTAAACGTCATCGTCATCGTCATCACTCCGTCGCTATCACATTCAGCATCTCCCATTTCGTCGTCAGCCATATCAACCATTTGCTCACAAGTGGTTTCATCTTCCATATCCATGCTGACCCAATAATCTGTTAAGCCCATACCCATGTCCATTCCTTCATCCATTTCTTCTTCAGGAACCAACCAAGTACCGCCCATTGCAGCCATTATTCCTAGAACTAGGCATAATGAAGCCATACCAGCCATTACCATGTTTTTCATCTTCGCGTCCATTGTTTTCACATTCCATGAGGGTCTTACCCTCAAAGGCTATCCGCTTTGATGAGTATATGAGTGTTGCACCAACAAAATGCCTCGAGAAAGGCGTTTCATACGATGTCGTGATTAGTCACAGTGCCGCAAACCGTACAAAATACATCAACACCATTTAGACGCGGAGTTACTCCAGATACGTCACTTTCTGCCCCACATTGGCACTTGACTTTGGTCTGCATGTCTGAGGGCAAGTGCTGCCTATTGATGAAATCAGCGGCGGCTAACTTCTGATAATGTGTGCTTCGATAGAAGCATATGTGTCTCTGGGCGAATACGATCTATTTGCTTCTATGCTCAAGGAAATAATTTCGCAATTTGAAAGGTGTTCGCGTATTTCTTGTTCAGCGACATCAATAGAATCTAAAGGCAATATTGCCCATCCTCTGATAGCGACCTTATGTCCTTTTTTCAATAGGCCCAGGAGAGCTGGTAGGTGTTCTATACAGTTGTGTGGCAGGTTAACCAAAAGCAAGTCGCAACATTCTGGTAACTTTGTGGAAAGTGTTAGCGCATCAGCACATCTCGTATTGTGATTTGGCAGGTTTAGTGCCAAGAATTCTGCTGCATGTGGGTTTAGGTCGCTACCATAAATTTCACCAATGACATCTGTCTCCTTTGCTAAAGGAACCAAAGCCGGGCCGGCCCCTGCATAAGGGTCACAGACCGAAATTTTACGCCCAAGGTACTCGGACAATTTTCTTGCGCAATCAATCGTTCCAAGTCTTTCATTTGCTAATCTTGGAGAATAATAAACTAAGCCGGGGTCAATCCAAAACTCGTTTCCGTGTTCCCTTACTTTGGTCTTGGTTGATGTGTCGGCTCTGGTTCCAAGTATAGTCAAATCTCTTACGCGGAAATTACCTTTGACCCCTTTATCCGCGCATACGATTCTTGTGTTTGGATGTTGTGCAAGCATCGCTTCAGCAATCGTTTTAGAATGTTGCATTAGAACGTCTGGAATTTTTACGATTATCACGTCGCCTATTTGGTCGTGGCTCATCGGTAATAGTTCGCTATAGGTTGCAAATACTTCTTGATCTAATCTCTCAGTCCAGTGTTGAGGCCCGGGGCTTAGGCCGTCTAATTCTACAATTTCTAAACCATCGATTTGAGGTGGCGCGGTAGAGTTCAATGGGATGCCTCTGTATTCGTCTAAATTGTGAATGCCGTGGCCTTCAGCTAACCAACCATTACTGGCTAATTTGTCTCTCCAGAGAGAAGTTTCTCTCCTCGGCACTCTCAAATGGCGCATGGTCTTCGCCATGCCCACACGAGCGAGGGGTTTGAGCATGACGGCAGGATTGGTTCTAATTGGAATGGGCCCTGGCGGAATTGCTGGAATGACTCAGGCAGCGATTGATGCGGCAAAAAATGCGGACCATCGCAGGTATGAAGCATATACTGCTTTGTGGAGTGAGGAAGACCTTCGCGTCCTAGAAAATAAAATCGGGAAAATTCAGAAAGTAATGCGGCCTGAAGTCGAAGAGCCTGTAGAATTACTTGAGTTGGCTAAGGATGAAGTGGTTGCTTTGCTAATTGTGGGAGACCCACTACAGGCTACAACTCATGTTGATTTGCAACTACAGGCAAGAGAATCTGGAGTTGATTGTTCGGTTATCCACGGGATTTCAATTACTGGTTTAGTGACTGGTGCAGTTGGATTGTCAAACTATCGATTTGGTCGCCAAACTACGCTGACATATCCTTATAGCGGCTGGGTAGCAACCTCTCCTCTCGAAGTTATTGCAATGAATCGCATTCAAGGATTACACACTCTTGCTTTACTAGATTTGGACCCGACTGGCGAAGGGGTTGGTGGACAAGTTCCTATGCAGCCCAAAGATGCTGCAAATGTAATGATGATGATGGCAGAAAAATTAGGGGTGGCGGTAGATGAAATGCCTTGTGAATCCTTGATGGAACAAATGAAGGTCCAAGCATGCAAAGAAATCTGTCTGGAAATTTCGAATTTGATGGTTGTTCTATGTAGTGACATGGGTACTTCTGAACAGAATATCGTCTATCTCCCTCTATCTGAATTAGCAAAAGCAAAAACCGGCCGTCTGCATTGTTTAGTAATCCCTGCAAGCCTTGGAGAAGTTGAGAATTCTGCGCTAATGCGTTGGGGGAAGGAGTGAACAGGGGGCGGCTTCTCCGCCTAGGTGATGGCGAGGCCAGCACAGGTTGAATTTCCAGGTCAAAAGCGTCAGCGTATGCGTATGCGCGGCACGAAGCAAGCCAACTTGGATACGCAAAAACGTCTACGAAAAAATCTCGCCAAATTACTCGAAGAGGGAGAGGCTCTTCTCCCTGTAATGACTTGGACTGGAAAACTGAAGTGGGGAAGAACTGATCCTGTTACCAAAACCTTACGGAACTTGAGAAAGGTTCTCGATAAGCGGTATGACAAAAAATGGTTGGCTAAGAGAATGATGGCCAAACGTGGTGACGATGTTGGTAAAGCGTTAGCTGGGTCACTTATGGCTGCTCATGAAGAAGATATTTCTTTGGTTGGAAATTACAACCACCAATCGTTTGGTAAAGCGTCCTATGTACGAAGAGGTGACGGTAAAGTTGCTTATCAGGCTGGATTGCAAAATCATCACATGCCTACCTTACGAATGCTACCGTGGGAAGATCATGCTCGTAGAGGTTATTTCTTCTTCTCGTGGAAGGGCGGCTTTGTTTGTAGTGGGCCCGAGCCAACCCTCCCAGATGGTTGGTTGAATGATGTGTTAGAGCGATCAAGGTTTGATTTTACAAATGATGGAAATATTTGGGCTACAGAAGGTTTGGATATTGAAGCAGTTGCTGAAAATGAGATGTCAAAAGAAGGATACCTTGTAATGAATTTCATCAATGGATGCAAGGTCGCTATTGGATTTGATAAATTGGACTCTGTCAAAGGGAAAAAGTCGTTTATCCATGATCTTGCGCTCTCAATGCTTCCCCCTAACCTCTCTACCGTAATGACTCCAGATGCAATCTGGTTCCCTGAAGGAGCATCAAGAGATGGTGCAAGAGATGCCTTAGATAGGGTTCTCGATGCTTGGATGGGTCTAACTTTGAATGAGGGTTCGATTTCCAAGCGCGCTAAACTTGCAGTTCTTCACCACTTGAATGATGGTTTCATCGTTGGTGAGAAATGGTTTGAAAATGCTGAAGATGCTGTGAATGAATTGAACGGTTCTTCTTCTGAAAAGGAGCTTGCTCTAGTTTTGATGTTGGAGGCTGCTGGCTCAGGTGTTAGAATTTCTAAGGGTGGAGAAGTAAATGAAAGAGGCGGTAATGCTTTGGAAGTTGCTGCGGGTTCATGTAATGACGTCCTTTCCGGTCTTTGGGAAGAACATGGCCTTGCGGGATTGATTGGGATTGGAATTGCTGAAGACGAGGCTGAAGATTTGTGGGATGCTCAATGCAACAAAAAGCGAGCGTTTGGTAAATTCTTGAAAGATATTGAGGCTCAAAGGTCGGAAGCAAATATTACGAAGAAATTCCCTTATCGAAAGGGGAAGATTTCTGGTCCTGTAGGAATGATTCACGACCTAACACTAACCGGATTGATTGAAGGTATGGGTAAAGCGGAGAAATTGGCGCTATCAAAGAAAAGTGGCATTGATGCAGAGGCTGCATCATGGGCATGGTTGATGGCTGTCAATAAATCTGGAGGACAGGAGTGGCAATTCTCTGCCAATGCTAGAGAGAAAGGTAGTGCCTGGAGTGCTGCTACTATCGAAGTTTGGAATGCTGGTAAAGCCTTGGTTGCAGAAGAAGATATTGATTACAAGGCGTGCCTTGAATCATTAAGGAAATCTTGTGGACAAATTGAAGATTTGCCGTGATTATAATTTCGCTAAAGAATTCGAAATATCGTCCCATAAATCTTCCACGTCTTCGATTCCAATCGACATTCTAACGAAGCCGCGACCCAATCCTGCAGCAATTCGCACATCTTCTGGAATGAACATGTGAGATGAATTGAATGGGCATTCAACTAGGCTTTCCACGCCACCAAGGCTTGTTGCCTCGAAGATTATCTCAAGGCCGCGCATGAATTTCAGGGCTGCTTCATCTCCTCCCTTCAAAGTGAATGCAATCATGCCAGTTCCCTTTGGAATCATTCTCTTAGCTAACTCATAGTCGCTATGTGATTCCAATGAAGGGTGGTGCACAACCTCAATCATTTCGTTGGCCTCAAGGCGTCTTGCAATTTCCGCAGCATTGGCACAATGGATTGGCATTCGTGCAGCAAGTGTTCTCATTCCACGCTCAAGCAAGTAACAATTGTGCGGGTCTGGGGAGCCCCCAAAGTGAACTTTTTTGATGAACATAGCCGCGATTAGGTCGGCTCTTCCAACAACTGCTCCTCCAATGATATCGGAGTGGCCTCCAAGATATTTTGTTGTTGAATGGATAACTAAGTCCGCCCCCATCGCGATTGGTTGGCAGCCCCATGGTGATGCAAATGTGTTGTCGATTACCAAAAGGAGGTTGTGTTTCTTTGCTATTGCAGACATCGCTTCAACGTCACAAATTTTGATTACAGGATTTGTGATTGTTTCAATATACAACATCTTGGTATTTTCTTGGATTGCTGCCTCATAGGATGCGGGGTCTTGCATATCGGCCATCGTGGTTGAGATCCCGAAACGTGGCAATTCTTCTACCATCAATCCGTAAGTTCCACCATACACGTCTGAGCTTGCAACGATATGGTCTCCTTGTGATAATAGTCCCATTAGAGTTGTAGAAATTGCAGCCATACCACTTGCGAATAATTCACCATCTTCTGCTCCTTCAAGGGCGCATATCTTCTCAACTACTGCTTCTGAATTGACGCTGGATAAGCGAGCATACAGGAGTGTGTGTTGTGCGCCAGCGGCCCATCCAGCATATCTCTCATCCGTTAATTTGTATGTAGAGGATTGGAATATTGGCGTGTTTACTGCTCCTTCGATGTGCTGAGTCCCTGCGTGAACTGCGTTTGTAGAAAATTTCTTTTTGTCGGCCATGTTCATCTCCAAACCGTTGTTTGTATCGATTGCACATCAACAATTCGCATTAATTGTCGAACCGATGTCGGAAAATACCCCTATTTCCACTGTAATTCCCGTCAAAATGACGGAATCATTGAAAATGTAGTGTCTATTCGTTTGTCCATGAAACTAGATTCCAACGATCTAAAATTGATTGAATTACTAAAGCAAGATTCTCGCGCATCGGTTACTTCATTGGCAGATTCCATGGGTATTGCAAGAGTTACAACCCATGATCGAATGGTTCGATTAAAACGAGAAGGAATAATTCGAAGATATACTGTAGATATTGATGCAAGGGCCTGGGGATATGAATTGCGAGCTTTCATTTTTGCTCGTTGTGACCGTGGTAATGTAGACAGAAGAGATGTTGCAAAGAAAATTTGTGCCTTCCCTTATGTTGTTCGCTGTAATGTAATTGCAGGAGATTGGGATTTGTTGATTGAAGTTGTAAGCCCTTCAATGGACTCTTTAGGAGATGCAATATTGGATGGCCTTTCCAAAGTTGGTGGAATAGCAAGCACCCAAACTATGGTTTCTTTCTATGATTACTCAGGGCCTGCTTCTTCTCTAAGGTGATTGTCTCCCCTTGACTCGTCCATCTCAACGACGATGTTTCCAAGAAGTAAGAGTAAGCCCATTGCTAGCCATATCGATATGTCTACCAGCCCTTCGTGCCAACCATACAAGGTGGCCCATACTGGCTCGAAGGAATAAATAATTGCGGCATGGGTTGGGTTTAGGTGTTTCTGGAATACATTCAACATCAATATGCAAGCAAGAGAGCCGAATAGTCCCAAACACAACAAGGGCACGACTACGCCATCTTGCCAAGCCGATTCAAACACCATAACATCGCCTGATGCGAGCAAGGCAATAATGCCTGCACCTAACACCAATACTACAAATGAAGTAGAGGTAACTGCGATTGGATTGAGTTGTTTGGTTATTCGATCTGTATAGATGATGTGCAAAGCAAAGAAGAGTGCGCATAGTACTGTGAGTATTTCGCCCGTCCCCCAAACAATATGCGGAGGGCCGTCGATGAATCCTGCCCCTAATGTAGCAAGCGCAACGCCTACAATCATCATACGAGTAGGTGTTCTATCGCTTATTTTTACTGAAAGAATTGCCGTAAACACGACGTAAAGAGACGTCAAAAATGCTGATACAGAGGGGCTAACCGATTCGATTCCAATCATTTGCAATACGTATCCTGCGAGCATTAAGCCACCTAAGATCAATCCTCCCTTCCAATCTTCTTTAGATGTCAATGCTGCTCTTGCTGTGCTCGAGAAAGGTAGTAAGGCCACAAATGCTATGAAAAATCTAGCAGCCACAATTACACCGACGACACCGGCTGTTGAGTATTCTGTAAGTTCGGTATCCAGCGAATTCATGGCTTGTTTCATCCAAACAAAAGTACCTCCCCAAAGCAATGTGACAAAAAACAAGCCTACTGCCGCTTGTTGTCGCTTCGAGGCCATAAATCGTGGCCGAGTTGCTTACTTTTGATGGTGGCGGTCAGGATTTAATTTCAGAAAGGGTTTGTCTTGATTTAGCACTACCCTCTTGTGCTTGATGTGTCGTGAGTGTTTTATGGCGAGCGAGCGGTTCTGGGACGAACCTATCGAAACTGGGCCAGTTCCAGATTCCGGCTCGCAGTTTGATTGTATCGTAGTTGGTGGAGGGCCAGGGGGTTCTGCTGCTGCATCTTATCTTGCTATGGAAGGTAAGAATGTGTTACTCATTGAAAAGGGGGTTTGGCCGCGCGACAAAGT
>CAZEXE010000040.1:0-6348 GCA_964516645.1 uncultured Candidatus Poseidoniales archaeon | reverse complement strand
GGCGAAAAGCGAACTTATTCTGCTCCTTGGACGATTGGAGCTGGTGGATACCAATGCCCTGTTGCTAGAAAAATCGTCAAAGAGATGGCCAATGAAGAAATGGTTGAAAGAATGCACTATTGTGGAGGCTACCGTGAATATTGGTCTGGCGTAAAAGGCTGCGAAGGTGGCGCTGGAAATATTGAAATTCACTTTGTTGACAGTGTTATCCCTGGTTATTTCTGGCTCTTCCCCTTAGGTGGAGGAAGGGTCAATGTCGGCATTGGAATGGTTTTGGGAATGCTTGACAAACAAAAAAAGAAATTGAAGGCACTACAAGCCGATGTAATTGCAAATCACCCTCTATTCAAAGGCCGTTTTGCCGATGCTGAGATGGTCAAAGGCACTGGTAAAGGATGGCAGTTACCATTTGGTAGTCCAAGAAAAGGCCAGAAAAATCAGCCCCGTCGTGCTTATGCTCCGGGCGCTTTGCTAATCGGTGATGCTGCTAGTTTGGTTGACCCATTTTCAGGAGAAGGCGTAGGAAATGCGTTGGTTAGTGGAGAGATGGCTGCAAGACATGTTCTTGAGAACAAAGGTGGTGCGGCTTACCAAGAAGAATTGTGGGGCGTGCTGGGTCCTGAATTAACGAATTCCTTCAAGATGCAAAAAATGAGTAGGCGAAAATGGTTGCTGAATTGGTTTGTAGGAAAGGCTGGCAGAAAGCCGGTCATCCAAGAGATGATGACTGAAATGATTGCGAGCAAAGAGGCTCAAGAAAACCTTCACTCAAAGTGGTTCTTGGTGAAAACTCTGTTATTTTGATGGTGATATGATGGATGCAAAACTATCTGGTGTTAAAGCGGTGTTCCTAGACCTCGATGGCACAATTTACCTCGGAAGCAATCTAATTCCTGGCGCCCTAGAATTCCTAGCTCGATGTGAAAACCAAGGGATTAGCCGCTATTTCTTGTCGAATAATTCTTCAAGATCGGTCGAGCAATACGTTGCTAAATTGAATGCCATGAATATTCCTTGTTCTGCAGATGATGTTTTACTCTCGACCCATGATTTGCTTTCGTGGTTGCAAAAGGAAGGGGTTACCAAAACTTGGGCTATTGCAACCAAAGGTATGTGTCAAATGATGGAAGCCGTTGGAATCTCCACTAGAGATGACAATCCACAGTATGTTGTCCTTGGTTATGATACAGAAATTGATTATGAGAAAATTTCCACCGGCTCAATACACATGCACAGAGGTGTGCCCTTGGTGGCAAGCCACCCAGACATGGTTTGTCCTTCACCTGGTGGGGGCCTGCCAGATGTTGGGGCTTATCTTGCAATGCTCAAAGCAACGACTGGTAAAGACCCTGTTCATATTACTGGGAAGCCAAACCCTGGAATGATCATGCACAAAATTGAGGAATTGGGTCTAAGCCCCAAAGAATGTGCAATGGTTGGAGACCGGTTATACACTGATATGGAAATGGCAAATCAAGCAGGTTGCGTTTCTGTGCTAGTTTTGTCGGGAGAAGCTACTCGCACAGATTTATCACAGTCGGGAAAACAAGTTAGTGTAGTGGTCGATTCTGTCGATGGGCTACTGAGGTGAGAATTTGGGGAGACTTGCAGAGTTTTTCTCACGCCGAACGAAATTCGAGCCCCAGGGTCATGTTGTATCTGGAAGATTGGCTGAATTTCGTTTGATGAAATTAACAAGGGCCGTTGCTGGTGATGCGCTCGTTCTTGAAGGAATTAGAATTCCAGACCCTGAGCAAGGTGGGCGAAGAGAAATTGATATGGTAATTGCAACAAAAAATGAGATTCTATTCGTTGAACAGAAGCATTGGTCGGGGTCATTTACAATAACGAGTGAAGGTCGTTTTTTCCAGCGTAGAAAAAACGGTGGAACACTAATGCATAAGGATATTGTTGCTTGGACATGCAGAAAGGGTGACCTATTATGCGACCTGCATGAAAGACGCACGGATGCATCTGCCCCTCCTAGTAGAGTTGTATTGGTGTTCTCAAATAACAACCTGGAATGGGATCCTTTGCCAGACGAGGTTCCTGCCGAAGCTTACGATGAATTAGGCTTCATCGATATGGTTGAACAAATGGATAAGCCCTCTCCTTCACCCGAACTAAAAGAAACACTGCTCGGCTTTGGAACATGGGACACCATTCATCTGAATGGTGGTAAAACATTGCATGGTGATATTCTTGATTATCCATTCGAAAAGAAGGATTGTACTGTAAAACACACTGGGATCTTAGGGCTGGTTATTGGGCCAAAAAGCACTCTTTCTACAGGCCAAGAGATATCTGACCAATCGGGGCCATTGGTTGCAGTTGTTGGTGAGGAAGGTCAACGAATTATTCCTTTCGCGAATATTGCAAAAATCGAATTTAGTAATCCGAGGGCGGAATGGGGCTGAGTAGATAATCGCCTTGCTGCGCCCGCTTTCTTCGTTCGGTTGTTTTATGCATATCGGGTTCAGGACAATGCATTTCGCAATTCCATGACGTCGATTCGGTTGTCTCCATCGGTATCCAGGGACTTAATTATGGCTGAGACTTGGTCCGGAGTCAGCGCTTCTCCTGCTATTGATTTGATCCCTTTATACAATTCAGGGCCGTTGATGGTTCCATCGCCATCGGTATCCATTTCTTTGAATAGATCTTCGACAGATTTCCCTTCATCGCTCATTACATCCTTCAATTTCTCTAGTGCTTTGTTACTTGCCATATGCCTTGCAGCCCCCTCTAGCAAAAAACAATTTCCTCTGCTAAAATCAGCGAGTGTGCGCAAGATGGGGTTTACAAGAGTTCAAACCCAATAGCCAAACAGGGTTTGATATGGCAGAGATGTGGATTGAAGGTATCGGCTTGTTTGCTGGGGTTTTGGGAATTATAGCTTGGATTCCACAAATTAGAGAAGTTTGGATTAACAAGCGCCATGATGGGATTTCTCTTACAACTTTCAGCATCGTGACAATCGCCCTTGGATTATGGTTGCTCTATGGTATTCTAATCGAATCTGTAGCAATGATTATTGCAAATATAATGACGCTTAGCGTCATCTTTGTCGTAATTATTGGTGTAGTCAAACTACGTAAAGCAGAACCTGGTGATTAGGCTGACTTGGTAGTGGTAATAATTGCTGCAGCAATCTTGTATGGGTCGCCATTCGATGCTGGTCTGCGATCTTCTAGGCGCCCAATCCAACCATCTTCCATGGTTGTTACAGGGATTCTAATCGATGCTCCACGGTCAGAGACTCCAAAGGAGAACTCGTGAATCGATTGTGTCTCATGAAGACCTGTTAGGCGCTGATCATTGTAAGCCCCATAAACATCGATGTGTTTCTTGATATTGCGGCCAAATGCTTCACATATCTTTGTCATCAATTCTTCTCCGCCTTTATCACGCATTCTTCCGTCTGAGAAATTTGCATGCATTCCGCTACCGTTCCAGTCGGTAGCGCCGAGAGGTTTTGGATGCCACTCGACATGCAGCCCATACTTCTCTGCATTACGCTCTGCCAGATATCTCGAAACCCAAATTTGGTCACCAGCATCCTTTGCACCCTTAGCAAATATCTGGTATTCCCACTGTCCAACAGCCACTTCTGCGTTGATTCCTTCTACGTTTAGACCGGCTTCTAGGCACTGGTCCAAATGGTCTTCAATTACATCTCTACCGTATGCATTCTTTGCGCCGACGGAGCAATAAAATTGTCCTTGGGGTGTATGATCACGCGGGAATCCGAATGGAAGATTGGTTTCTGGGTCCCATAAGAAATACTCTTGTTCAAATCCGAACCAGAAATCGTCGTCATCTTCTATGATTGTGGCGCGACCATTAGTGTCATGAGGAGTTCCGTCTGCATTCATTACTTCACACATGACAAGGTATCCAGAGTTACGGTCTGGGTCTGGGAAAATCGCTACCGGTTTTAGTAAACAATCGGATGAGCTTCCATCCGCCTGGTTCGTTGAAGAACCGTCGAAATTCCACATTGGACAATCTTCTAAATTACCGCTGAAATCCTTTCTTACCATCGTCTTGCTTCTCATGCTCTGTGTTGGCTCACTTCCGTCGAGCCAAATGTACTCCAACTTTGCCCACATGGGTATCGAGGTGGGGGTTATGAGTGCGGTATATTATACAATCGCTCAATATTTTTGTTATTTTTTGGTGCGTTTTTTCAATATTATAATTATATCTTGTTCAAACGCGCAACATCTTTTGTTAAATTAGCGCGGTTGGTTGTGCAAATGCCCGTATGGTTCGCGTCGAATTGTGAATTCGCTCAGTCGCAAATTTTCAATTGTTTGCAGCCTCTTCGCTTTGGGGTGTTACCAAAACGGTGCTGCCGTCTCGAAGTATGTGCGGGAATGAGATTTCTCCGCCATTTACGGAAACGGGACAAATGTTACCGCAGGCAGGTGCAAGATAGTCTTCTCCAGTTTCAGTAAGTACAAGTTTAATTCCGTGTCCTGCTGGTAGAATTACGTCCATTCCTTGGAACTCCATCAGCATAACCAAATTCTGTCCAGGGAACACTGTTTGAGGCTCATAGCCTCCTGCGTGATAGCGTATATCCATAGTTGCATGTCCAAGCCTCAGGCCGGTTTCAGCATCCTGTAACTCTGCAAAGATTTGCCCTCCGTCCCATGCCGCCGTTACATCGAGGTGTAGAGTTGGTAGTCCAGCAATGTGCATGTCTTGCTCGAATCCTCCGCATGTAATGGTTACAGTTTGTGTGCCTCCACCAATAACCGATGTCCCCCCCACGCTGCTTCCTTGTTGATCACAGGACGCGAGGTCTACCGTTTCCCAAATTGCATCTTGTGGTGGCCATAATTCTTCTATTCTCCATTGGCCGTCGTTCCTCTGGATTTGTGCATGGTTGTCAGGTTTCGGCCCTACGCCTTTGAGATAATATTCGAACCATTCGAACAAATCTTGTCCCCAGTCCCATCTCGTCATGTTATGAATTGCTTCGCCTCCATATCCTGAATCTTGGTTGTTATGTTTGGTCCATTGATCGGGATAATTGTGCTCCCACTGGCCAAGCATTCCCCGTACATCATATCCCGCCGCAGAATAATCAAGATACCAATTTACCCCGATTGGCCCTCCGAAAACTTGGTGTGGGTCTACATTCCAATCTTGCATACCCTGAATCCAATATATTGAGCCGTTCCAGTTTTGAAATGCTTTGTCGATGTGGCTTCTTTCATCGTAGTAATTTTCCATATATGGATCTAATTCGCCTAATCCATAAGTTACCGGTCCAGCAAAGATACCCTGAACAATATCTGGACAGATGTTGTCTAAATCATCACCATTGTAATCTACAGTGCTGCCGAAATAATTCATGTGCATAACTTGGCTTCTTGCTTCTGCACTACCGTTTTTGTATAGTAAAGGATGTAATGCAGTTGTGCCTGAAATTGGAACTATCGTCTTGAGGTGTTCGCTAGCAAGAGCTGCGGCTTCCCATTGGGTTGCTCCCTCGTATGATTTGCCATACAGCCCTACATTCCCATTTGACCAATTTTGCTGGCCTAGCCATTCAACTGCATGATGAATACCTAGTCCTTCGCCCGCTCCACGATAATCAAAACAGCCGCTAGATTCCTCTGTTCCGAATACCGAAACTTGGGCTAATGCATATCCGTGTGGAATGAAATTATCGAAAATAAATTCGCCACGTCCTGCGGCAACAACATTTGTTGCTCCTGATTCAGAACCTGGCTGGCCGTATGAGTAATATGGGCTAACGATTGCGATTACTGGAACCTTTTCTCCATCTTCGGTATTGGACGGTAGCCAATAAGAAAGGTGGACATTCGAAGTTGGCGGGCCCGTCTCCCAGATATCTGATGTATCGACTTCAATCATTGCTTCTTGGACTGGTAGTGGCAGATAGGGGCCTTGTTCAAGCACCATTGCATAACTTCCATTCCAATCCCACTGCAAGAATTGTCTCTCGTGAATATCAGGATAAAATGTCTCCGTAATCGCTTCCTGTGTAGTTTCTTCATCGCCAAAACAGCCAGAAAGGGGCCCAAGTAGGACCAGCAAACTTAGCAAAATGGCGATTCGCATCATTGGGTGCGTAGCACCCATGCGGCAAGAAGATGACCCTGTGGCCCATGGGCCTGTTATGCCCGTCCTTGTTACTGGTGCTAGCGGTTTTATTGGCGCTCATGTTGTTTGTGAATTATTGAAGCGGGGGTTCTCGGTTAGGGCGATGTTGAGAGATGAATCCTTAGCAAAAATTTTCCCCGCTAATGATAATCTAGAGATTGTAAAAGCGGATCTATTCGATGTAGAATCTCTGCGACGCGCCACAGC
>CAZEXE010000039.1:0-15884 GCA_964516645.1 uncultured Candidatus Poseidoniales archaeon | reverse complement strand
GGCGTAGGCGGTTTGGAAGGAGGGGTTGGCGGTCCAGCAGGAGGCGTAGGTGGTGCACTTCTTACAGACGCAGAACTAGGAGCATGAGCCAATAGAGGGTCTTCAGTTCTCGAAGTTTGAGCTAATGGAGTTTCTCTGACCGGGTTCGCATTCAAGATTGGTGCTTCACGAGCATCACTTTCAGAAGTCGAGGTTAGACCAGTAGACAATTTGTTCAAATCTGCTTTGATTAATGTCTCTCCTCCTTCTGTATTTTCAGCAGAGTATGTGGTTAGTACGACCTTTGTAGGGTCAATCATTTCGCGCTCTTTGATATTACCGAAATCTGTAAGATCTTGATTAAACGCTCCTGTGAACAGGGTTGAGCCAATGTTGCTTGACAATTTCCTACCTTGGGTTACACTATATTCTAAATCATGAGCATATGGACCCATTTTGATTTCATCGGACGAACCCTTCAGAACAAAAGTCCATTCCCCAGAATCGAGTGGAAATTCGAAAGTCCAGTCCCTTTGGACCCCTGGTCCTAAACTGGTAACTCCTTCCTCGGAGAGATGTTTTGCACCTGAATTAGTGATGACAGAAACATCCAATCCTCCCATTGGAACAGGCGCTTCATTTGTTATTGAAATAGTTGCAATAATGACATCCTCATCATCATCGTTGATGTCCATTTTGATGTTGATAACTTCGGCTTGTAGAGCACTACTACTTCCTGTTGTAGGTACATCCATGCCGCTCACCAATCATGCCACAAACGCAACCATACTTGAATACAACCATGACCCGATTGATTATCTCAGTCCGCCACGAGTATTTACTGGAAGCGACCAATCTACTGCTGCAACTGTATGATTTGCTAAATCAATAGGACTTCTCTTCGTTTCATGTTGCCAAGTCCTCAATACATCCAGGAGTCCCAATACAACTCCTAGGAATGGAATTACATACTTGATTTTGTACGCGGCTCTTCGGCCCCAATGTTCGATTCCAAGTAGACTACCATCATCGTGTACAATGGCGATTCTCATTGCGCGCTGACCCAAAGAGCGACCGTAAAGCCGCCCTGTATACTTGAAATAAAGCCAGTAAAATGTTAGATGAATAATCCATGCACCAATAACGTATGGTGCATGAGATGTAAGCAGTAAATCAATTGCCATCAGATAGTTGTAGAATGCTGTACGTGCAATTAAGGCAATTACCAAAGTAATCAGAAAAGCGTCTAGAGCGAGGGCGACGACTCGCTTCCAAATTGGAGCGATTAACATCCCTTCTGGAGCGGTAGCAGCTACCGCTGCTTGCGCCATAGTGCCGGGCTTATGCACGCTTACCGGTGAGTCCGCCATGACGAGGCCTTGGGCCTTTCCTTTGAAAGCCTGCCTTCAAGAATTTACAATATGCCAAGCCATCAAATTAGATTCAGTAATCCAATCAAGCCAACTAGCCCATGTTGGATCATTTCTGAGGGTCCTATCATCACCCACTACAATCAAACCCCTTTTTGCCCTAGTTAGAGCAACATTCAATCGTCGATAATCTGAGAGGAACCCTACCTTGCCAGCGTCGTTTGCTCTGACTGTAGACAGTACGATAATCTCTTTTTCACGCCCTTGATATCCATCAACAGATTTGATTTCAAGGCCTTCAATTTCATCATTAGTCATGCTACGAATAAGTCTAACTTGGCCAGCATATGGTGAAATGACCCCGATGTCTTCTCCCAGTAAATCTCCCGGAGCGAGTAAATCATTCACGATTTTAATTACTATTGCAGCCTCATCCATATTCGACCTAGATGAACCAGCCTCCTCTTCAATTTCTGAGCCATGTACTGGAACAAATGAAACAGGTTTATCCCAATCTGGCCACAAAAATCCGGCAACAGGTGGCCTGTCAGAAGAAGTACATCCATCCTCAAGTCTGTTTTCGTAGAACCGAGCGGAAGGGAATTCGCGTATTGTTGGATGCATTCTGTATTGGGTAGTGAGCATATGGGCCGGAATTCCATTGGATAGCAATCTTTCAAACAATGGAATATCTAAGCCACCCTCCTCTGCTCTTTGACTGGTTACCGTGGGCGGTAATTGGCGATGGTCCCCTACCAAAATCAACTGTCTTGCACCCTTGACAATCGGTACCAACGCGGAAGGTTCAGTAGCTTGTGTTGCTTCATCAATCAACACAATTGAGAATTTTCTATTTGCTAAAGTGAAATGACCAGCCCCAATATTCGTTGCACACAATACTTCAGCCCCTGATAGCACATCGTCAGTAATTCGTTGTTCTAATTCACGAATTTCACGGTAGTTTTTGTTGATATCTTTGTGAGCCATGCCCCTATCTTTGCCTTTCAGGTCGTGTAATTTGGCACGTATACCTTCGGTTTCTTCGCGAATGAATGCCACTTCATCTTGCTTGGGATGTTTGGAGACTTGAGCATCTAATGTCGCATCTCTCAAACTCTCTCTAACCTTAACCGGTCGTCCAAACCTAATCGCTTTCACATCTAAATCAAGCAATCCTTCAAGCAAGTTGTCAACCGCTACATTTGATTCAGCACAAGCAAGAATTGGGCCTCTGCCCATGTCAATCAATGCTCGCAATAAATGTACTGCAGTGTGAGTTTTTCCTGTACCAGGAGGGCCTTGAATCATTGTCAATCTCTGTTTAACTGCGGTTCCAATTGCATGTTGTTGACTCTCATCAAGAGTCATTCCTTTGAGATTTAGCGGGCGTATTTTTTGGCCATGAATTTCAGGTGGACGTTGAGCAGATGTTACCAAATCATGAGGTTGGCACAATAACAGATCTCTCAGCACAGTTCCTCCATCTCCTTCTGTTGAGTGGAAAGAAATCAAAGCCTCGTGCATTCTGTCATGAGCTACCCTATTAGCACCTTTATCTAGGCGCCAACCACCTTTGCGCAAATCACTAGGCTTGTCCTTGGCAACAATTCTAATCCGCGAATTATTTCTATCCAATACCACGCCTTCAATCACTTTCTCCCCCCAAGGTCTGGCTCTTGATATAATGACCATGTCGCCGTGTCCAAATCTATGGAACGGCATAGGGCCACCACCTCGCGCTTCGAAAACCAAAATCGGGTCTCCAAAGAATCTACCAGAAGTTCTGCCAACCAAATCGAATAGAGCAAGGCCAGCACTGAGCATTTTTTGTTTAGTCCAATTTTTCCATCTATCTTGGACTTGGTTCAATTCGTCTTCTAATTCGATTCCAATGAGGTTGGTGAAGCACTCAAAGTGGTCTTGCGACTTTCTCCATTTGGCTTCGTGAGCGACTGTTGTGGTTTTTTTGCCATTTGACCGAGTGTTCATTCTTCGCACCCCTCCCTTCTCGGCCATAGCAAAACCGTGGCATCGCTGGTATAGCATGTTGTCGATGGTCGAGAATAGGTGAGACTTAACAAGGAAATGAGTAGCCGAATGGTTGCTGGTGGGTATGTTCAGACGTAAATCGGCCGCAAATATCGAGGGTGAAATTTGCCCTTATTGCGAGTTCGTAAACCAGCCTAGTTCTTCCACTTGTTCGCAGTGTTATT
Organism: uncultured Candidatus Poseidoniales archaeon; assembly: GCA_964516645.1. Lineage (GTDB taxonomy): Archaea > Thermoplasmatota > Poseidoniia > Poseidoniales > Poseidoniaceae > MGIIa-K1. The sequence goes on along the minus strand of CAZEXE010000039.1, from coordinate 12,322 downwards.
ACGAATTGAATAAATCACCAAGAGACCAAGGAGAACCGGTTTCTACTGAGATTAGCAACTCGATATTTGATGAACTAATGTCTGAGGAAGATGATTCATGGGAAGAGGGAGAAGCATTAGATGTTGTTTTGTCTCTCGACCAAGACCCTCTTGAAGTAAAACAATATGAAATCACAAATTTTGATTCTGAAGAACCAGAGGAAATTGGATTCATGTCATCAGCATCTCCAGAATTACACGAAACGGTAAGCCACGAACCTGAAGAGGTTAGTGTAGATGATGTGGGCGAGAAAATCAAAGATGTACCAAAATTGGATTTCACAAAAAGAGATCCTTTTGATGAAGTCAGCGAACCAGTTCACCAAGGTAAAGGTGCAGTATTCTCACCAAGCACTCCTAGTAAAATGGATGAAGATTTACTGGGCCATGTTGGCGGAACAGAGTTGCCATCTTTACCGTCTGATGATTTGTATGAAAACAAAATTGATCTTACAGCAATAAAAGCACCAGCGCCAACTCCAGCAGTCGTGTTACCAACAAATCCAATTTTCAACGGTGGTATACAACAAACAGAATTGCCAAAACCTGTCGCAAATCCAGTCATTCAACCAATTGATCCAGCACCCGAGTCATCGCCAATTGTTGAGGCGACAGTTTCTGTTCAAGAGGTCGAGGCAGAAGAAATTGATGAAGTCAAAACTGTCCCTACTTTGGCTACAGAGCCTGTAGCCACTGTTGTTCCTGAGCCCGTAGCAAATTCAAGGATATGGCCTTGGGCTGAAAGTGAGGCATGGGATCCTCGTCAAGTTCATCGAGAAGTCGTTTCCGCTCTTGAACTAACCAAGAGTGGTAAGGCCGATGAAGCCGCCAAGACAATCGATACTCTAGGGCCACACCTCACCGATGAGAACATCGATTTGATTTACCATATTGGTATGGTATTGAAGCAATTGGGGCGTACTGACGAAGTAAAATCGATGCTTGATAGAGCAAAATTAGCAATGCCAGATAATGAGCATGTTTCATCAGCGGTGGCCCATCTCGGAGTATGAAGGAGGCAACGACTTGGATACGCCGGAACTTGAAGTAGATAGCCAGGTTATCTTGCGTCCAATCAACAGACGTATCTTGCCAGAGGTCATGAGTGCGTATTTAGAAGACCCCGATGCCGCTAAAGCGGCTCTTCCTTGGTTGAAAGAAGGGGATGAAGCGCGCAGACAAATAGCAGATTTGATGATTGATTTGGAAGTTCACCGTAATGGTGATTCAGTACATTTTTGGGCAATTCACTCTATGGAAGACAATTCATTTGTTGGAATGATTGGCTTGGGAGATGAATTACAATTAGCGGCTTCGGCCTACAATCTTGGATATTGGGTTCGCAAGAGTTGGAGAAGAAAAGGAATCGCAAGCGCTTGCGTGGATGCGATTTTTCAATGGCAATCTCAAAGGACAGAACAATCTCTAATTGAGATTACAGTTCATCCACATAATGAAGCAGGTTTAGCAACTTGTAAGTCGATATGTCAACAATGGAAAGGATTGGCAATTGAAGGATTCGTGCCTATTGAAATCGATAATCGAACGATTCCTCATGTACTACATTTAGTTCAATTAAATCGTGGTGATTAGATGAAGCCGGTCTGGTTGACCGTTGATACTGACGATATTCGTCATATCCCATCTTCACAGGGACACCCAACTAGATCGAAAGGAGTGCCCCATGAAGGAACATCTCAACAAATGCTTGAGGCTATGCAGAGTTTTCGAGAATGGTTGGATAGGACTCAAGTTTCACTGACAATTTTCGTAATTGCTGACCAATTGGACGACTCAGTATTCAGTGAGTGGTTACGTGATTTGTTGGATAATCATCCCCAAGTTACTATTGGATGTCATGGCTTGACTCATAGGTGCTGGTCAGCATATCCAGAAGATGTAGAAGGTCTGTTGAGTGCTTTGGTTGAAGCTGATGTCAAATTGCATAATTTTGCAAGAGATGCGTGGAGACCTTGGTTCAGAGCACCTGCTGGGTATATTGCCCCTTGGATGGCCCCAGTAATTGCAAAAGCAGGATTCGAATTGGATAGCAGTGTAAATCCATCCTGGCTAGTAAAAAGAAAAGCAGGCCCTTGGAAAGATTGGGATGCGGTCCAGAGGGCATTGAAGGATTCAGGTCTTGTGAGCCGACCTTGGTTGTGTAGATTTTCTCTTCCAACCTGTGGTCCAGCGCTCTCAATTCCATTTCTTGCATGGAATGCAAGAAGGGCTTGGGCTAGGCTTGGACCATTTGTTTTACCCGATGAGGCTGAACATACAGTTTATTGGCACATTCTAGACCATGGCAGGAAAAATGGTCGTTGGAAACCGCCATTAATGATTGAATGAGCCCAAAGGGCTCAAATCTTGTTCGTTCTAGGAGCATCATGGAGAAGTGGCATTGGAAGTCCATTCTATTGATTGGAATTACCTTTCACTTCGTTGCAGCATTTATGATGCCTATTGGGTTAGATGCCCATGTTCATGCTACTTATGTCACCGATCAAATCGATGATGGAGATGGCCATTTAGAGTGGGGCGAATTAAGACAAGATTCGTCAGAAGGTTCAGATCCTGAAGAATATTCATCAGAAGACAGATGGTTTGTCTGGCACTTGATTATCCAAATTTGGTTCACAATGTTCGGAGTTTCGATATTTGCAATGCATGCTTTAGGACTCTTGATTGGTATTGGGTGCCTTGCAACAATTTATTTTGCTACGAAGAGTTTGTTTAATGAAGATCAAGCTCTACAATTCACCGCTTTAGCCTCAATCTATCCCCCATTGATTCGTGCAACTGGACGATTTTATCAAGAGGGGGCTATATTGGTGATTTCAACCGTTGCAATATATTGCATAATCAAAGCATTGCAAGGAAAAGAGTACAAATGGTGGATTTTCCCAATCATTTCAATTTTCATAATTGCTTCATTCAAAGGTATGCCATTATGGATGGGGATCTGTGCGATTATGGGAGTTTACCTCTCATCAAAGATAGACATCAACGTGACTATTTTGATTGCAATTTCTTTAGCAGTTGTATTATTCGTTGTTTACAGAAATGGAATATCCATAATCAATTCAAATATCATTCCAGCATTGATATTTTCATATATCGCAGCTGGTATTTTCCTATACTGTGCTGTTCTACTTGGAAGAGCGCCTCCTAAAATGAGAAATTCAAATTCATTGATGATTCAAAATGGAACTTATTTGGTTATGGCTGGATTGATAGGTTGGGTAGCGGGATTATGGGTTTCAGAATCTTATTTTGCAGATGTAAGTTTAGTTGATACAATCTACACCTTGCGAAACAATCCTCGATACTTAACATTATTATTTACTCCATTATTGTTCACTAGACTACTAAATGATGAATCTTATGAATTGATTAGTAAGGAGAATAAAAACATTGCATATTCATTCATCATCATTATGATCTTAACAAATGTTGCAATTCTCTCATACACTGTTGGAGAGAGGGGAACGCAAATTATTGGGCAACAATTGAATGGCGAAATAGAAGATCAACAAGACATCCTATTCATTTCAGATTCAGAACTACCAATGCACAGAATGTATTCTATGCACATAACTTTAGATCCTGAAAGTGATGATTCTAATTTAGCAATTTGGAGAACGAGCGATAGCGGATGGGAAGATGAATTACAAGATTGTGAAGAATTATCTAATGTCTACTGGATTGTAGTGGATTACACTGGCATTGATTCGATTCCCGAAAATTGGCAATCAGTAGAAATTGATACAGATTCAACAATTAATTCGGGATATCAATTGTTGAAATGGGGGGAGTTTGATGAGCGATGCCCTTGACGGAATTAAAGTTCTAGACTTATCTCGGATATTAGCGGGTCCGTACTGCGCACAAATGTTAGCGGACATGGGTGCTGAGGTCACTAAAGTAGAGGCACCTTGGGGAGATGATACTAGGGGCTGGGGCCCGCCTTTTTTGGAAGATGGAACTGCGGCATATCACCTCTCATGTAATCGAGGTAAGGAGATTATTTTTCATAATTTGAAACAGGATAAGCAAGCGATTCAAGATTTGATTTCACAATCGGATGTCGTGATTGAAAATTTTCGTCCTGGCCAACTTGAAAGATTGATTGGGCCGATTCCTAAAGATGTGATTTTGTGTTCAATTACTGGGTTTGGGCAAGATGGTCCAAGGGCCCAAGAACCAGGTTATGATTTGGCATTACAAGCGATGAGCGGCATAATGAGTATTACTGGTGAGGAGGGAGCAGGGCCAGTGAAAGTAGGGGTTGCATGGATAGACATCATTACTGGATTATATGCTGGGAATGCGATTATTGGGGCATTATTCAAGCGTGAGAGGACTGGCAAATTTTCTCATTTAGACATCTCATTATGGGATTGTGCCATCGCATCATTGGCTAATCAAGGCCAAAACCAAATCACTAGTGGGCAAGACCCAGGACTACTAGGTTCAGGACATCCAAATTTGGTCCCTTATCAAGCGTTCCAGACAAGCGATGGCTGGATTGTTATTGCAGTAGGTTCGGATTCCCAATTTGAAAAACTGTCGCATATTCTAGACTTTGAGAACAATTGGCCTACCAATGAATTGAGAGTCAATTCACGCAAAGATGTCGTCGAAGTTGTCCAATCAAGAGTTCTCCATCTAAGTAAATCTCAGATTTGTGAAATGCTAGAAGGAATTCCAACCTCGCCAATCAACAAAATCAGTGAAGCCCTTGCAGATGCTCAAAGTATTGCAAGAGGAGTGGTTAGTGAATGGAATGGCCATTCAGTGCTTGCAAGCCCCTTGCGTTTCATCTCAGAAAGAGAATAGTGAAGTTTGACCACCGGTTCTTACAAGGCCAGCACTCTCAAGCAATTCCATTGCATTGTCAAATCTCTTTTGTGAAAATTGTCTGTCTTCAACAAGGAATTTCTTCAGCCCTTCCATATCGACTGGGCCTTGATTGAGACTTTCATCATCTACTTCGACGACTGGATGATTTCTGAAAACCTCTCTAATTTCATCAAGCCTCTCTGGAACTTCCTTGTCCTTTGCTGCGCAAACAGCCTCGATGGTACCGTGTTCTTTGATTAGTTTCAATCCGGTTTTTGGACCAATTCCCTTAATTCCGGGGTGGAAATCGGTGCCGATCATTATTGCTAAATCGATTAATTGGTCTCTACTCAATCCATTATCTGCCAAAATTTGGGATAATTCGATTTTTTGTGCCCGAACAATTCTTCCCATTCTTTTGCTTCCATCAGATGTGAAGTTCCGAACTACAAGGGGCGCTCCATACAATAGAGCATCCCAATCTTGAGTTGCAACCGCATCCAGTTGCCCATTAGCAGCCATCACCGCTGCTTGGGCCTCGCCTTCAGCCTTTGCTCTGAATGCAGGGATTCCCATTAGAGATAACATCTCAATCGATTCTTCGACCATTTCAGGTGTATATTTCACGCATCGTTGCGCCATTTTCTGAGCGGTTGCAAAATCTCCTACATCTAATGCGGCCTTCCAATCCGCTTCAGCCTGTTCTCTGCGCGCTCTGCGAGCATTCATCTCATCTTTCTTTAGTTCAGGATGCTTACCGTCAAAGATGAATACAGGTTTTACTCCCTTGGACAACAATAGCGATGCGCGTGAAAGGAACCCCATCAAGTGTGCAACAACTTTCCCATTATCTGCTTTCAGCGGACCTCCGTCTCCGGTTGGCGAGCGGTCACGAATAGTTGTCAAGAATTGGAATGCGAGTAGGAAACTATCGATTCCAACCTTCTTACCTTTCATCGCATCCATAGTAGTGTCTTCAGCACTAGCAAGGTCACGCAGGTTGCAGCCCATGAATTACGCAATAGGCGCAGGCACTTGAGTCTCACGGCTCAATCGAGGAAAATGAAGCGGGCAATGCAGGATTCGAACCCACGTGTTCGGCTCCGAAGGCCGAAAGGATATCCAGACTACCCCAATTGCCCAAACCAGCCGAAAAGCCACCCCTTCTTGAATCACACCCTCGCGCTTATTGAAGTGCTTATGGTGACTGGATGGAACATGAGCGATACTTCTCCCTGTGTTCGTAAAGGATGCAGTATGTGTTGCAGGGAGACAGTGATGCCAATAACTGCTACCGAAGCGAGCAGACTATCTAGAAGAACTGGATTGTCTGAAGATCAATTCTGTGGTAAAGACGAATCTGGAATCAGGCGCCTTCTAAATAATCAAGAAACCAAAGCTTGCGTTTTCTTGGCAACCCCTTCAGATTTACCAAGCGCACCAGGGTTTTGTTCAGTTTACGATAGCAGGCCACTAGGCTGTCGAACCTATCCTGTAATCTTGGATGAGAGTGACCTTGCAATACTAGATGACCTATGTCCACATACTGATGAATTCGAACAACCGAATGAAGACGATGTACACCGATTACTCAACCTTGAGTCGAAGTTGAAGCAATAATCATCACTCGTCCCAGCGACTTGTGAACCGGTATTCCAAAGGCTGCTTTGATATCAAATCCTGGCAATATAATGTCGCTTGAAATATCTTCATCCAAATTTTCTCCGCCAGCATCAACAGGAAGAATGACTACCAAATTGCAATTATCTTGTTGTTTCAGTATATTTGCCAGCATATCTTCAATCAGTTTTGCATCACTAGGTGAGTTTCTACCATATGGCGGGTCAACAACAACTGCTGCTAGATTTTTTGGTAATTCAAATCGCGTAGCGTCTCCTCTCTTTATTTCGGCATTAACGCCTGCCCATTCGAGATTTTGTTGAGCACCATCAACCATCACCGGATCGAAATCAATTCCAAGAGTAGGTCTCCCAGATAATGCCGATTCAATCAGAATGCCACCGGTTCCACACATAGGGTCGACCACGTAACCTTCATTGGTTCCTGCAGCGATATTTACTGCTGCTCTTGCAAGCCTTGGCTCAAGACTAACCGGTCGGAAAAATGGTCGTTTATTCGCTCGCATAGCGGACCAGCCATGCTTGCCAGGCCCTTGACCAACCATCCATCCCCATGCTACATATCCTGCAGAATTATCCAGAACAATTCCGAATCTTTTCTTTGGATTCTCCAAATTGAACGTCGAACCCTTTTCTTTGAATAATCCACCCACTTGCATTTCGATATCTTTTGTAGCGACAGGAATCTTCCCTTCATGCCGCCAACATTCTATGGCCATATCTTCGACCTTTTTGCTTGGAATTAAATCAAGTAAATCATCCAAGGAATTCCACTTTACAATTCCGCCATCAACTAATACACATTCACATCCAGACATGCGATTTGCGTTTTGCCAATCGCTTTCGCCTTCTGCAATTAGTAGGCGCCTAGCATCTGTGCGTTGAATCACAGAATCTGGAAACATTGACTGCGCTTCTGCTCTAGCGATTGCAGGGTGCCAGCCACGTAATGCAATAATTGTGGAAGCACTGGATTGCACCAAATCACCTCGTGTAGATAGTTACAGATTCTTCTCCCCATTTCTCTTCTTCAACATAAGAGAATGCAGATAAGTCGAAGGTTGCAGTTAGTGGAGTTGTATGTATGGCATTGGATTGAACTAAAATGAATTCGTCAACCAAACCATGCTTTAGGAAATGATTGATTGTTGTTGGTCCACCCTCGACTAACAATCTTTGAATTTCCAAATCTCCAAGCATATCAAGCATTGCAGGTAAGCCTCTGAAGTCATCACTTAGATGTCTTGTTGCAAACCCATCAGTGAGTAATATTGAATTAGCATCGATTCGATTATTTGGATCGATAACGACTCTAATCGGCTGTCTCTCGCTTTCGACCAATCTAACTGTTAGAGAGGGATTATCCCTAATGACGGTATTCGCACCCACTAAAATCGCGCAACAATCTTTACGCAATTCGTGGACTTTCTTGAGGCATTCTTTGCTGGTAAAACGACCAGCGGTTTGGGATAAATCATCAACAGAACCTTTGGCATCGATTGCGATTTTCACTGTGACATAGGGTCTACGATTTTCACACCAGTGCAAGAATTCACGCATTTGTTCTGCGGCTTCTTGTTGAAGTAAGCCACTTTCCACTTTGATTCCTGCTTCCTTCAATACTGCAATTCCATTGCCACGAACCAAGGGATTTGGATCGCCATGCGCAACTACAACTTCGCTAATTCCAGCCCAAAGCAAGGCTTCGGTACAAGGAGGAGTTCTTCCAAAGTGATTGCAGGGCTCTAATGTGACATATGCGGTAGCACCGTTTGTATTGTGGCCTTTTTCTTCAGCATCGTGGATTGCCATATGCTCTGCATGTAATCCTCCTAGGTGGTCATGCCAACCTTCAGCAATTACATTTCCATTCTTAACTAGAACACATCCAACCAAAGGGTTTGGCCTGACTTGGCCCCTTCCCTTTTCGGCCACTTCAAGGGCGCGGCTCATGTATTCACGTTGGGCCGCGCTCCAAGTCATGATACCCGCTGATTAGGCATTAGACATGAGTGCATCGCTTCCAGTAACAATAGCATTGATGGCTTCAACATGTCCTACATGTGATTATGGGAGCCTTACATTGTATTGTAAATCCGGCCAGCAGGGACCATACATGTGGCAAAAAATGGCCTTCAGTTGTCACAAAATTAGAGTCACGAGGTTTTGATGTAACCACGCACATGACCAAAGGTGTAGGTCATGCGAGTGAAATCGCTTGGGAATTGAGAAGTCAAAATGTTGAGGGATTAATCGTAGCTGTCGGGGGAGACGGAACCGTGCATGAAGTCGCAAGCGCATTACGAGGCAGTGATATTCCGATGGGCATTCTTCCATTCGGTTCTGGAAACGATTATGCAATAACTCAAGGAATATCGCGAAAGAATCTCGAAGATGCAATTGATGTGTTGGTCAATGGGGTCGACAGACGTTGTGCAGCTTGGCGCTTAGAAGGATTTCCTGCATCACAAGCAGGGGATTATCCAGCACCGAAAGCAAATCAATGGGATGGACCTGCACAAAATGAAGGCAGAGTAGTTCGTTGGGTATTCTTAGAATCAGATGCCGGAATTACAAGTGCGATTTCCCGTGCAAAATTGTACCGAGCAAAATGGATTAAGGGCGGCAAGAAGTACACATACCTTGGAATTACCACGATTCCCTTCTGGAAACGAAGGAAAGTATGGCTAAAATTGGATGATTCTGAAGGGAAAATCCTAGATTTCACAATGTTTGCTGCTACAACTGGAGAAACATTCGGTGGTGGCTACCAAGTTTGTCCTGGTGTCACTCCACTCGATAAAGAAGGGTCGATAGTTTATGCACCACGCCTCTCGAGGATTGCAATGCTTTCATTGATGGGGCCGATGAAAAAAGGTAAACACATTGGAAAATGGGGAATCACTCAACAAAAAGCCAATCGCATTGAGATAAAGCCTGTAGACAAGGATGGGAATGTTTGCGAGAAACCATTACCATTATCGACATGGGTACAAGCGGATGGTGAACCAGTTATTGTTAGCCCTGCTACATTGGAATGGCATACGGATCAATTACTAGTTCGAGGAGCACCAAATGTGCCTTGGGCTTAGAATGAAAAGTCGCTGAACTCTTCATCATCAGCAATCGATGTTTGTTTATTTTCAACCACCGGTTCTGGTTCCGGTTCTGCTCTCTTAGCAGCACGCTTCTTGACTGCTCTTCGCTTAACAGGTTTGTTCGCCGCCTTGGTTGGATTTACAGCGCTTGTAGGCTGAGTTGCTGAACGAGACATCGATGCGGAAAAGTGACTTCTTTTTGCCGACTCAGGTTGGCTGGAAACAACATTTGCTGATGGCATCGGTGAATTAGAAACATCAGGTACTGAAGAAACGACTGGTTGTGTAGTACCCATTTCCGCCGCTTCATTTGTAACTACAACTGAATTTCCTCCACCGAATGATTGTGGCCCATCCCCACTATCTTCGGATGAAAGAATACTATCTAGACTAAAACCAGAGATTGCATCATCCTCTTTCTTGGTTTTCTGTTTTGGTGCAGGCGCAGATTTTCTTTGTTTAGCAGTACGGTCGGCAGCACTTTCAAGGCCATCTTTCTTAGATTGCTTCAAGTCTCTCTTCATTTGTAATGCTTTAGCAAATCCTTCTCTTCCTAGCAATGCTTCAGCAGTCGCTCTAGCGCCTTGGCGAATAACCATTGTTGAGATGATGAAAAGACCCACTCCTCCACCAACACCAAAGATTAGGAAGAATAGAATGAAAGTCCATCCTCCGAAAATATCAGTGTCGCCAAGAGAATATTCATCATCATGCTCTCCGTCAATACTCACAACACCTTGTGCGGTTTGAATATTGGTGACAACCATTCCATGACCTTGTCCATCTAATTTACAATTTTCATCTGAAACACTGGCAAGGCCATTACCATCCAATACATATCCAGTTAATTCAATCGCTTGGTGCCAGTGTTGTAGTACATTCAGGCCATCAGCAACATTTTCAGAAGCGGGGATAATGCCGATAACTTCCCAATCATCCTCATTATCAGATAACTTAGATCCTACTTTTTCGTTAGGATGAAGTGGTGCAGACCAATCCCTCAGACTAATTCTGCCTGCCTTGCCTTCTTCAACCGCTAAAGCAGACCTCCATGTCATAGTATGGATAATTACAGAAGCACCCATTGCAGACTCTATATTACTCAAATCTGGGTGTTCTGAATAGACCATTGAAGAAATCAACATTCCAGTGACTTTCATCTGAGAATCCCCACATCCTACAAGCGACAAGGTCTCATCAAATCCTCCTCCCATCTTCGATTTTATTTCCGCAGAATCACCGTCGATGTTCACATGAACTTGACCATCTCCAGTGCCCCATTCGGGGGTTGAAGAGAATATGCATCCTGACAGGAACATCAGTAAAACCAGCAGCATCCCAAGTTGCGCCTGTGGGCGGGCCATGAGGTGCCTACGGCACCTTGAGTTGTTGAACCCTTTCCATATTTCGTACTAAATACGATACAAAACATAGAAGCGCGGAGAGAGAGATTCGAACTCCCGTGTCCGAGGGACAGTGGATTTCAAGTCCACCGCGATACCAGGCTATGCGATCTCCGCTTAGTTTGACGGGGGGTGCAATTCTTTCAAGAATCTATCCTTAGTCATTCATCTCGACTGCTTGCGATAATCGCTAAACCGAGGCTTGCTGCAATGGTTGTAAATGTGAAGCCTGGAAGGCCGTGTTCATGGTCGTGAGGATCAGCGGTCATTTCAGCCGCTCGCTCGACATCTTCAACAAAGAGGTCAACATTCCAATCATAACCCAAGAAGACAACCTTTGGTTTCCAGTCTCCATCTAGGATGAAAGTTTGAGTAGAATGTGAAGTTGAGGTATCAATTTCCTCTTCCTCATGTTCTTGGTCCATTTCCATACTCGGAGCAGGAATAATTTCATCTGAAGTAGAATTAGGTGCCCAAGCTATGTGCGTTTGGTCGTATAGTGAATCCATTCCAACAGTGCTTTCATTCCATGTGCTAGTTGTCATATCCCAGTAGTGAAGTTGCCACCACCAAGAGTAATCGGATGGTGCTTCTACACCATCGATTGCATTCATGTAATGACCGAATTCTCCTTTCGGTGCACTAAATGATTCTAGAGATGCAAGAGATAAATGCCATGCACTGATTTGACTCAATACCGACTCATCACTTGTTCCATCTGATTGCACTACAACGAATGTACTATTTTCCATATCTGGCATTGGAATTGTTGTATCATCGGTAGAGTTTGGTGCAAAAGCGAGCAAACCTGCTTCAACTGAGTCGATTTCATCAGTTGTTGCTTCCCAAGCATGGGCCGATTCATTCCATGTGTGCAATTCCCACCACCAAGAGCCACCAGCAGGAGAATCATCGTTATTTATTCCGGTTACAACAATGCTATTTCCATCATTGCTAGTGTTGACAACCCAACCGTTTTGATCAGCCGCTGCTCTCAATTGGTCCCATGCATTGGGCATGACCATGCTTGAACTGGTTGTACCATCTGGCATTACAACTGTTACAGTCGAATTATCTTCTCCATGGTCGTGATTATGGTCGTGATCGTGGCTTTGAATTTCCTCAGTAATTACTGAAATTTCGAAATCATCCCAAACGGTTTGCAAGTCCTCCAAACCACCAGTCAGATGAGGCCATGTGGCTCCATGGCCTTCCATGTAATCCTTTAGAACTTCAGGAGTGTCCGTTGCAGGGTCAACAGTTATGGAAATGAATTGGTAATCAACATCATCTAATTGTT
>CAZEXE010000038.1:0-16134 GCA_964516645.1 uncultured Candidatus Poseidoniales archaeon | reverse complement strand
AATGCCCTAAGTGTTCTTCGAGTGAAATCAAAGAGAATACCATGGGCGGCATGGGCAACATGATGGCTGGAAGGGTTTATCGTTGCATGAATTGCGGTTTTTCTGAGATGTGGCAGACTAAATCAGATGAAAGAAATATTCTGCTTCTATATCTGTTTGTACTGTTAATTCCTGTGGCCGGATTGATCTGGTTCACAATGTTCAAGTAAACTTCGAGTTGGCTATATTTCTGAAAAGAAAGGCTGTACTGGCAGCAGGGTAGTTAGTGGATTCAGTTTGTTGCTAGGAAATCACTCGTAGCTTGAGCGAACTCTTCACGGCTTTGCTTGCCGTGCATAATATTGCGGATTTTCTTCGCACTCGGCAATCCCTTGGTAAATGAAACCGCATGACCTCTCATCGATTTAATATCAAGACCTGTTGTTTGGCGAGCCAATTCAATGTACCTATTCCAACACCATCTTCGAGTTGCGAATTGCTTAGCAACATCACCAAGGCTATCCCAATCGCCATCATATGCGGCAATCCATGGAAGTTCTTCTCTCTCCATCCACCCTAGACCGACTTTAATTTCACCAAATACAGAAGGGCGCCCAATCGCACCTCGCCCAATCATCAAACCTGCAGCATTAGTCTGCGAGAGACATGCATGTGCAGTCTCTGCATCCACTACATCTCCATTAGCGATTACAGGAACTTCAACTGAATCTACAACAGATGTGATGTAATCCCAATCTGCGACTCCCGAATATCTCTGCTTGAGAGTCCTGCCGTGAACGCAAAGACGTTCAATTCCCACTTGTTCGAGTTCTTGGCATATTTCTTTGGCGTTAAAATTCCCCTGACCAGTACCCAATCGCATCTTTGCAGTAACTGGAATTTTTACTCGGTTGACTACTTCTTCACACATTGAGACAAGGTTTTGTGGCTCTCCCATCAAAGCAGCGCCAGCACAAATTTTCGTGACCTTTGGAGCAGGACAACCAAAATTGAGATCGATAATGTCCGCACTATCCTCTAGCAATTCAGCAGCCAAAGCCATGTCTGCTGTCACTCCTCCAAAAATCTGAGGGATGAATGGGTTCTCGGCCTCACAAGTCTCCATCTTGCGCCAAGACATGGTTGCATGGCGGGTTAGTGCAGTCGAATTGGTGAATTCGGTGATTGTATAATCCGCACCACATTCTTTGGCGAGCAGACGGTATGGCAAATCGGTAACGCCCGACATAGGTGCAAGAAATAGCGGGCGGGGCTTGCCATCCCATTGTCCCGGCTTTGGTAAGATGAATTCACTCATCTTCATCACCCATTTGGGGTGAGCCTCTGCTTAGAAAGTAGATTCCCAGTCTTCTAGGTCTTGAGCTTCTGCCCATGCCTCATCAGTGGTCTCGTCACGAGCCTTTAGGACTTCGCGGGCAAGAATCCAGTAAAGAAGAGCGAGTGATTTGCGACCCTTGTTATTTGCTGGTAGAGCAAGGTCAACATTTCGCAGATTGTTGTTAGCATCACAAATTCCAACGATTGGAAGGCCGGAGTTGACGGCTTCACGAAGTGCTTGCTGGTCTGCTGCAGGGTCGGTTACGAATAGCATATCTGGTTCTACATATGAGCGCAGAGCAGGATTTGTCAGGCTACCTGGAATGAATCTTCCAACGCTAGCGTTTGCACCAATTGCCTCAGCAAACTTTCGTGCAGGGCGCTGGCCATATTGCCTTGCGCTGACAACCATGATGTTTGCAGGGTTGTAACGGTTTAGGAATTGAGAAATTGCTCGGATTCTGTTGTCGGTAATCTCGACATCAATCAGGTATAGTCCGTCAGCGCGAACCTCTTGAATAAACTGTGCCATATCTGCACTCTTCTGTTGAGTACCAATGTGTACAGCATTGGTCTCGTATGTCTCACGTTCGACTAGAAGTTCTGTCATGGTATTGACTCCAGCATTCGGGCCACCAGCCCCCCCTAAATAACCGCTTCGTAGGACAAAATGTCTCATATTGACTCAGTGATGCGAACAAATGGCCTACACTCGCAGGGGTAACCTTGATGGTAACTCTACCTCCTCACACAAATCAGGAGGGGTGTTTTTGTCAAAGATGTCTTTCAGTAACCTTCTAATCGCTGAGGAAAGCGATGATGGTTTTTGGAGAGATGAATCTAACCAAGCTCTGCACGTATCTGCAAGTGATTTGGAACGCCACGCATATTGTCCCCTATCGTGGGCCTTAGCCAGAGAGGGTAAAACTGGGCGAGGGAAAGCGATTGATGAAGGGCGAGTAAAGCACGCTGAAATTCACAAAAAGGTTCAAAGTTTCAAACAAAAGCAGAATGATTTGCGCAAGGCACTAATCATTTGGTCATGGTGGTTCACGATTGTTGTTATATTCGTTTCAGATGCAATCATTTTCACAAATATCACCGATGATCGTACTCCTATAGTCATAGCAAGATATCTCTCAACTCTCTCAGTAATTTGGCTGATAACTGGATTGTCAGCAATATATTTGCCTTGGAGAAAATGGATAAATTTGCCAATTGACAAATCTAAAGAACTTGAAGATTTGAAAAATCTAGATGAAGTTGCCATCCCTAGAACTTTGCAGCCTTACGGCTTCATTGGTGGATGGAGACAAGGCGGTAGAGTAGAAGCAGGATTATTGATGGGGGCGACGATTTTTGGTTTACATGCCATCGGATTGTTATGGGCTGAAAACAAGCAACAAGCAGGATTTATTCTAATATCGGTTGCAATGGTTTGGACCCTCCTTGCCTCTTGGCAGTTACAAAGAGCATTGCTTGCCGATAATGCACTAGAGATCGCTCGAATCAATGCAGGTCTGGATGAAAATACGGATGTTGCTTATTCTGACGATGAGTCTACTGCGGGCTTATTGGTTGATGATTTAAGTGGCCTAAGGGGGAGGCCTGATCAGATTGTCATCGTTGATGGTGAATTCATTCCTGTTGAGCAAAAGACCGGAAAAATTCCAGATAAACCGCACAAATCGCACAAAATGCAATTGCTGGCTTACATGCATTTAGTTGAATCTACGACTGGTAGAATGCCACCATATGGTGTCTTGAAATATGGCTCTGAAAACCTTCACACAATCGAATGGAACAGGCAAAACAAACGCCTACTATTCTCTGCAACAAAAGAGATTCAAAGACTGATGGTTCAAGGTGATGCAGAAAGAAATCACAATCGCAAAGGCAAGTGTGAAAATTGTTCTAGGCGCTACGCATGTGATTCTAGCCTAGTTTAATCATAAGCGCATCCAACTTCATTAGGATATTCCCAACACTTGCGCTCAATCTTGATTAGAACTTGGAATGAATCTTTGTACAGATTGGCCACTTCTTCTCCATAACCTCTGGCCTCAACATCAAGTGTCCAAGTTCCTTCCACTAATGGTTGCTGAAAAGTTGCGACCATCTTTCTCTCAGTTTCAGTAACTTCCTCAAACCAAACTTGGTTACCATCAGCATCTGTTAATGATGCACGAACATATCTGACATCGGTAGGAATCCCTGGCAATATCAATTCCAAAGGCATCGCTGCTGAGATGTATGCACTGATTTCAATAACATCAGAATCGACTTCGAAATCCTGAACAGTAGAGTAAGAAGTACTCCCTTGAACATTTGTTATATCGGTAGTAAATACATGGGAAGCATTGATTTTTTCTTCAACATCAATCATTTTTGGAACAGTTCGTAAATCCTCCATGAATTCTCGCGCAGGAACTAATCCGATACAACCCATACTAGAGGTCAAAAGAATGGCCAGCATCATAAATGCAGACATTGCTGGCTTAGGCCTCATCATAATGTGCGAAACATTACCAATGTATCAATAGCACCCCTCGATGGTTTGAAGGGTGTGCATTGTTTCGACCAGAACGCCTGAATGAAGTCAAGAGGGTCAGCCGAGCATTAGCGATGACGAACCCTATGAGTACTGACAGGCATCTTACTCGAATTTAGCACCGCAGGTTGAACATTCATTCGCATCCGCTAGAATATCTGCACCACATGCACCACATTCTGCAGTTTCTTGCTTAGAACGTCGCCTTACTCCACGTCGCCTCTTCTGTTCTGCTGCAGCTGCAGCCACAGGGTTGACCTCGTCTACTTCTTCATCGAATGAGAAGTCCATGGCATCTTCAGGTAGAATGTTTCCAGCAAGTGAACGGTCCTGAATACCCATTCCGATATGGACTTCATCACCCGGCATGACACCTTCTTCACCAGTAATTTCATACAACTTTCCACGAATATCAGCATCGCTTGCAGTTAACTCGCCTCCATCATCAGTATGAGCCTTGATGTCCTTGTCTTCGAGTATTGCATCGATATCGTGGCCTTCGAATGTCTCATCGATGGTCTTGAGTGTTGTAGTGACCTTTGAGAGTGCTTCCTCATCATCTAAGTCGACCTCTTCTTCAGCCATTCTTCTATCGTAAGCTGCTTCAACTTCAGCCTCGGCCTTGGCGATGTTCTCATCCCAATGCCCTTCCAGATCATCAGCATCGTATCCAAATTCTTTGACCGCTTCATCGAATCCTTCGTATCCAGCAGCATGGATTGTCTCTGGGTCGATTTCCTCTTCTTCTGGTAGAGCAATCTCTTCTTTCTTGACAACCTTTCTTTCACGCTGCTCGAAGTACTTTGAGACATCTTGTTCTGTGCCACAATATGGACAGTTAGACAATAGGTCTGGAATAGATTCCTTACAATTCTCACAATCGTGGAATTGCTTTCTTGCTTTCTTGAGATTGAATGTACACCATGGACAACGATCCACGCCACCTTCTAATTCACCATCACAAGCAGGGCAATAATCGAAGATGTCTCTCTCGACTTCTTCTTCTACTTCACGGGTTAGAATCACTGCTGCGATTAGAACTGCAATCAAAATTATACAAATTAATGCAATCATTCCAGCAGTCTGGAATGTCATGCTACCCGGGTCATCAGCGACATTGCTTCCAGATTGCTTAGAATCCCAATTCCAAGATTGGGTAGAACTTACCATCGTCTCGTTTGGAATGAGGTTGATGTTGGTGTATGGTGCTGATGCTGTGAACGTGCATTCAACAGTTACAATTTGCCCGCCTGTTTCAATTGAGATAGCGATTTCTTCGAACACTTCACCCAATTCATTCTCACAAGAATAAGATACGGTTCCTGTCTCTTGTGAACCGAGTTTGATAGAGACGGTATATTCATCACCAGCAATCAATGGGAAAGTTGCTGGTTCTTGATTTGAGTCAACCAATTCCATGGATGTCAACGACCATGTCAACCTCAATTGAGCATTGACTTCAACGCTACCATTAGCATAGGAATTCAGTGGGTTCTCATCATATGAGCCAGTCAAAGGAAGCCATTGGGCTTCAAATTCTGCTTGGTGAGTCCCGCTTTCAGTAGGAAGAGTATTTTGCCAAAGGTATGATTCTCCGGCTTGGATTGTGATTATTGATTGAGAATTTTCCTCAACGGTTTGACCTTCCCAAGTGTAAACTAATCTGCCCTTGACTTCTATGTCTCCAGTGTTTGTTATCGCTACTGTCCAATCTACATTACTTCCACTATTGACTGTGTTTTTCGATGGTACTGCAAATGGATCTACCGCAACATCGGGAACATCAAATTTGTCAAAGTAAACGCTTATTCTGTCATTATCAGTGCTTTCTTGAATGAAACTTGCAGTTCCATATGGATCGATTACTGCAGTTATTTGGTGATTGCCAGCAGACAAAGTTGAAACATGACTGTACAACAATGTGAATGACCATGCTTGTTGTGCATTTTCTCCACCACTGATATTTACATAGAATGTAGGTAATGGAATATTTACTGCATTATCGTCTTTAATTTCAATTCGCATTGGAACTTCTGATAGCCCGTCACCTGCAGTTCTAAGCAATGTACCAGAAATTGTCCACGGGCCTTGTAATTCGCCTTCGTCAACATCAACTGTTAGGTTACCTAAATGTGTAAAATCCATTCTTGAATTAACGGTTAGTGATGAAGAAAACAAGTTATCTTCATCCGCTTCGATTACAGCATCGTCAAGATCTAAATTTACTGAAATATCATATGTTCCCGAAGAAGGTGCAGTCATAGTGTGGTTGACCCAAGCACTTTCACCTGCTAGAATCGAGGGGACATTTACAATATCGCTTTGGCTTCCCAAATCTATCTGCATTCTACTTGCTGCAGCATCCTCAGAACCCGTGTTTGATACCTCGGTTGAAACGAGCACAGATTCTCCAGATTCGACAACATTGGGACTTGTAGAGATTGTAGTCGCTTCCAAATCAGCAAGACCGCTCACAATTATTTCAGAATAGAAGAGTTGCTCGCCTGCATCAGCGTATTCAAATGCGATCCAAATTTTGTGTTCACCTACAGTAAGTCCTGATTTCACAATCTCTACATCTTCAGTAGATTCTGCTGGTATGTCAACCGTGTCCGCAGAAATTAGTTTTTCAGATGCTACGCCATTCCAATAAAACTTGTATAGAACATCTTCTGCTTCAAAATTATTAGAATTGTACAAAGTCAACTTGATGGTTATTGACCCTCCTTCAACTGGATTAGAAGGAGTGATTGCAACTGTAGATTCGGATGCTTGAACACCACCGCTATCTTCTGCTTCAACAGATAATGGCATCACTGCAAGAATCATCATCGCGAGGACAATTGTGGTCAGGACAGGTCTTGCCATGAAGATGAGAGGCAAGGGGTAGCACTTGAAACAACCGACTCCGAGAATGCCCTCGGTTGCATATTTTCAGGTTCCAACACACCCCGTAGGGGGGTGTTGCAATGCGAGCATTCAAGGGCGGAGGGTGTTGTCAGGTGGTTGATGAGACGCTTCATCTCAGTACTTTTGGTCGTAGTCATCGTGACTATGGGACAAAGTGGTGATGTGTTTTTACCAGATTCTAAACTAGTCAAATCGGCTGATAGCGATTTAACATTGATTTTTGCTAACGGACCTAGTGAAAATCAGGATGTTAAGGGCTTGTTCACTCTGAGTTTCGCTTCTACAGGCAATGGAACAATTTCGAGTATTGAAATCGATATCTCTGACGATGGAAATAATTGGACTTCTGTAGCTAATCTGACATCTACACCTTGGCTAAAGCATGTTGATACGACCGCTTACGCCAATGGAACTTGGACTTTCAGAGCAAAAGCATGGGATTCTACTGCAGACAATTTCACAACTTGGTTCTCTAGTGGCGAATTCAACATAGTCAACCATGTACCTGTAATAACTTCATTTGGGCTATCGAATTCTGGTACAGGTAGTGGTTCGTCCGCTCTTGACAGAGCATGGTATGCCCTTGCAGCAAACGGTACGCTTGGTTTCACTTGGGCTGCAAATGATGATGACCTTACCCATGCAAGCCTTGCAAATGTACCCGGACCAGGAACTCCTTCCGATGATGGGCCAGGGACTCTTGCATATGGTTGGGATTGGAATACTGGCGCAATTGCTGAAGGAACATACAATCCACGCCTCACTGTGTGGGATGGTTCAGGACTTTCTGCGAGCAAGACCATATTCATTGGAATCGATAGAACTGCTCCAACAATGTCTAGCCCAACAATTGGAGATGGGGGAGAATGGAGTGATAGCACGAGTGTCACAATTTCCGACTTAGACACTGCTACTGACGATGGAAGTGGTTCAGGCCTAGATTTTGTCCAAATACAACAAGATGGAGTTTGGAGCGATGTTTCATCAGCCAGTACGACACTAACGTTCGAAGAAGGTGAACATCAAATTTCCATCAGAGCTGTTGACCGAGTTGCAAATGTAGGTACTGCTATCGATGTCGACATCAAAGTAGATGTTACCGAGCCTGAAGGAATAGGATGGTCCGTCGATGAATTGAGCACTAGCCATGTTGGCCCTGTGAATATTTCTTATTCCGCTCAAGACCTTGGTTCAGGAATTGATTTAGACAATTCCAAGATACAATATGGATTTGATTTGAATGGTGTTGGTGCAACCCCTGACCAATCTGGACGCTGGATTGATCTCGGTGTAACCGGATTAGATGGAACCATGGGTCTGGCATCTTGGGCTACTAAATCAAGACAGTATCTGATGTTAAGAGCAATCGTTACCGATGAGGCAGGAAATGAATTGGTTACCATTCCAAGCGCATTCCAAATATTGCCCGGACTAGATTTGTCTTGGAATGCTAGCGAAAGTGGCGTCGATAGATTGGTGGTAAGACCGGGTGATACCAATGGGAAAATCGTGATTACCAGCCTACTAGAAGCAAATCAAGCATACGGTGGCGCTGTAACCATCTCTCTTCAATCCGCACCAGCCGACCGCAGTGCAGATGTTGATTGGGCAACTATGCAAACTGTAGTAGTCGAAGGTGGAAACCTATCGGATGAATGCAATTGTGAATTGATAGTGTGGAATTATGTCGTTCCAAACACTGGACAATGGGACCTACGTTTGGTAATCGACCCAAGTAATACAATCGATGAAAGGGATGAATCAAACAATCATCACTACATGATGGTTACAGGGGCATCTGTCTCAGGAGTAGGCGTCGTGCCGTCATTTGCCCCAGGAATAATTGCCTTATTGTTGACTGGATTTGCTATCGCTTGGTACCAGAATAGAAGGGTTACTCCTCCTCCCAACTAACTTCCTCATCTTCGGCTAATTCCATCATATTCTGAACTTCTTCTTCATTTTCAGGATCGACTTGAGCAGCCTTTAATCTGCGATTCCTTCGATTTACTACATCAGCAAGACCAGGCACTAGGTCTGTGAATTCATCAGTACTGGAAGTATTTTCTTTCTCAAAAATGTAGTCAATTGAACGTGATTCGAGACGCGTCTTTTTCCTTTCCTTCTCGAGATATTTCAAAACTGTTCCATGCTCGCTACCACTTGCTAACATCTCAATTGCTTGTCTAGCATTGGTAAGACCAGCCCCCTCGCCCACAAGAACAACCGTTGACTTGTAAATCGAAATCTCGGTTCCAGTATGACGCTCAATCATCTTACGGATTTTTCCTTCTGAACCAATAATCCTCGCTCGGATTCTGCGTTGTTGATTAGAACGCTTTCCAACATGTTCTCTCAAATCAACCATCTCAAAGAACCAATCATCTTGCAATAATTGGATTGCTCTGCTTGGTGCCATTCCACGTCCTACGGCCTTAATCACATCTGGTAATTTTAGTGCCTTTACAGGATCATATCCACCTGCATCAGGCCATGTAACTTCGATTTCTCCAGTGGATGAATCGATTTGGATATGCTTGCAGCCAGCGGCTTTTTCAAGGTCTCGCCTTGTAGCACCTTTAGCACCGATTAGGACCGCAATACGGTCTTTTGGAACTCTGGGTAGCGGCTGACGCATGAAGCAAGCGTGAAGCCTACCCTTCTTCAATCCATGTGTGAGGCTTATTCCTCTTCTTCTCGCATTTCAATATGCGACAAATCCATCTCAAGAACATCATACATAGCTTCGGCTAATTCGATTTTTATGCCGTTTTTATTAGCCCATTCTACCAATCTTGTAACATCTCTAACCAAGAACTCCTGGCTCTTTGGATGAGAGTGAACAACTGCTTGGCCAACATCGATTACCACTGGCCTATCTCCATGCCACATGATATTGTATGGTGAGAAATCGCCATGGACCATCTTCGCTTTTTGCCAAGTAACTGCAAGGAATTCCAACAATTCGTCATATACCGCTTCAGGGTCTACAACCTGCACATCTCTCAATCGTGGCGAAGGTGCATTTGCTGTACCAAGGTACTCCATTACCAAGACATTCTTGTGGACACCTAACGGCTTTGGTACCGCTAAGCCCCATTTTTCAAGGCGAGACAAATTTCTGAACTCTTTGCGAACCCAAATATCTACCAAGTCGCGATGGCGCCTTTTCAGTCCACCGAATCGAGGGTCGCCTTCGATATATTGAACCAAATTCTTGAATACAGCATTAGATGTATGAAAAATTTTGACTGCGATTGGTCCGTTTTCTCCAGTTCCGTGAAACACATGGGCTTCCTTTCCTCTTGCGATTGGGAAATCAAGGGTGTCAATTAGTCCAGATTTCATTAATTTATACAAGCTCATCAAGGTCAAGCGGTCAAAAACTGCATCGAAAACACGCCGGTCCACCCATTCGAACGGCCCATCGCCTAATACTCCAGAAAGGCCTTCTTCGATTTCGGTAAACATGCGTTTGTACTTTTTCTCAGTCATCCAACCTGTGCCTTTGGACGATTCAAGACTCTTGATGAATTTTGATGATTCACTATCCATGAAGTCTTGGTCGGCATCACTCTTGCGACGCTTACGATTATTGCGACGCTGTTTAGTATCCTTGGATAATTCGTCATCCCAATCGGTTTGACGTCCCATATTTTGGCCTCCTTGATTAGTGAAGCCATTAGGTGTAGAAGAATGTGATGTTCAACCGAAGAGATCGTTTATCTCATCGTCGTCATCATCATCTTCCGTTTCCTCAACTGCCTCTTCTTGTGGTGCTTCTTCCTCATCGTTATCGGAAGCGAATAGACCATCCTCATCGTCAAAGTCATCAACCTGTGTATTCATTCCGAAGATATCTACCTCTGAAGGAAGGACTCCTTTTCTTGATAGGTACAATGATTGTGTTTTGGTATAACGATGCTTTACATCTGCCTTGGAATCTTGAAAATCCCATGGCCAAACGATAATTAAATCACCTTCACGAACCCATTGCCTGCGACGCATTTTTCCTGGAATTCTAGCCATCCTTGTCTCGCCATCAGCACATAGAACTGTGACTCTACGTCCACCGAGTATTTGTTCTGCAATTGCGAACATTTCGTTGACTTTGGTATTCGGCATTTTGACACGAATTTTTGAGGATTCTCCCTCTCCAGTATTCATAAGACGAGCAAGTTCTTCCTCGTCTACCTTCTCTTCGCGCCTACGGCCCATAGAGTGTCCCAAAAGTCCTTCCTACTTGAAGGCTAAGACTCATCTCAAGCCAAGTTTAGGCTGTCTGCTGCTCGATAACACATCTCGATTAGAGTGTCTCCTGAAACTCCAAACAATATTGTTGCAACCAAACAAATCCAAATCGCCATACGAATTGATGCACCGTATGGCAATGGCTTACGGCGACCTTCTTCAGGGATTTCTAGGAACATTACAACTCCAACTCTAAGATAATAGAATACTGAAATTGCGCTGTTGATGAACATAGCCAGTGCAAGCCACCAGACCCAATGAAGGTCAGAGAATGAAACTGTTCCATTCATCCATAAGTCACCAACGCTAGTAGAAACAATTCCTGCTATTACGAGGAACTTGGACATGAATCCGGCAAGTGGTGGAACACCTGCAAGTGCTAGCATGAAGATGAACATAGCAGTTCCAATCAAAGGATCTCTACGAGCCAATCCAGATAGAGCGGATAACCTACTAGCTCCGCCTTCCATCTCGAGCAGCCCTAATACAAGGAATGCACCCAACTTGAATGCTACAAGTACGAAGAGATGGAAGAGAACTGCTGCTACAATCGCTTCTGCATAATCGCCTGGCGCCTCAACGTGGCCCCATCGCCAAGCACCAACTGCTGTAAGTGCTGCAAGCATGTATCCAGCGTGTGCGACTGAAGAATATGCAAGCATACGCTTTGGATTGGTCGAACCCAATGCTGCAATATTACCCCATGTCATTGTAACTACAGATAAGGTCGCAAGTGTGTACAACCATATGGCGCTACCATCTGAATCTCCTTCAGGCAATGCGATAACCAGTAGTACTCTGACCAAACCGATTATTCCCATTGCTTTTGATGCAGTTGCTAGAACGCCTGCTACTGGTGAATTCGCACCAGCGTATGCATCAGGTGCTGCAAAGTGGAATGGTGCTGCACTGACCTTGAAACCAAAGCCGACCAATACCAATCCAAGTGCAATAATTCCTAACACACTAGAGTCAGCCCAATTTGCTGAAATGGTAGCCAATTGAAGACTGCCAAACTCAAGGTATAGCAAGGATAGACCGTATAGACCGATTCCGCTTGCAACAGAACCTACGATGAAATATTTGACACCGGATTCTGCACCTGCCTTAGATTCCTTGTGGAATCCTACAAGGACATATGTTGCAAGACTCGCTAGTTCGAGTCCTATGAATAGTACGAACAAGTCCTGTGCTAGTGCAACAGTACACATACCCACGGCAGTTGTCAACATCAAGATGTAGAAGTCGGCTTGGCGTCGGTTGTCATACAATTCTTCCAAACTCTTCTTTCCATTGAATGTGTGTGCAGGAATCCTATCTAGGCTTGCCATTGAAGCCAATAAAACTGCAGCCAAGAATAGTATCTCAAAGAATCTTGAGAAATTATCCAATTGTAAAATCACAAGGTCGCCACTGGTGACAGTAGTTGTCTCCATGCCTCCATTAACCGATTCTATTGCCATCATTCCCAATGCAGTAAACAACGTGGCAGTTGCCAACATACCCGGTAGTGCAGGTGAGCCGGTAGCAGTAAATCTGCGACCGCCCAAGAACCAAGGAACATAGGTCTTAGTTAGCGGAATTCGGAACTTGGAATTTCCAAGGTTTGGGATGATGAATATCAGTAACAAACCAATAATCAAGATTACCTCAGGCGCAAATGCCTTCCAGAATTCAGGGCTGAATACTTCTACTTCCATTCAGATACCCCCCATGTTGAATACGCCCTCGAAGAAGGCAACTGTCCATTGATCCATCATTCCCAAAGCGATGAATGGGAATACTCCGAAAATAACTGTAAAGATTGCAAGAATGATCATTCCAATATTCTCTGAAAGTGTGATATCTGGTGGAGTCTCTCCAAGCAATGATTCTGGAGGTTGTCCATCCTCTCCACCTTCGAAGATCGTTCTTTGCATTGACCAAATGTAGTAAGCAGCGGTGACTGCTAGGACAAATCCTGGAAGTAAAATCCACCAACCATATGCTGGCCAATATGCTAGAAGTACCATCAATTCTGCTACGAATCCTGCAAGTAAAGGCAGGCCTAGGCTTGCCATCCAAGCGAACATCATGTAGACTGAAAGGTATGGTGACCATTTCGCCATTCCTCGCATAGCACCGATTTCCATGGAATGATAATGATGCTTGAATGCACCACATACTGCGAACAGCATTGGGGAAATAATTCCGTGAGCGAACATCATGAACAATGCAGCTGCATATCCAATCGGTTGCATGCTTGCTATACCAAGTAAAATCACACCCATGTGAGATACCGATGAATAAGCAACCATTCTCTTCAAGTTAGTTTGTCCTAGACAAACAACTGCCCCCCAAACAAGAGAGATTAGCCCGATTGCCATAATCACATCTTGGTAATACATTACAGCATCAGGGAATATTGCGATTGGAATTCTTAGCATTCCATAAGCACCCATCTTCAGCATTACACCTGCTAGAAGCATTGAGCCTCCCGTAGGCGCCTGCACGTGCGCGTCTGGCAGCCAAGTGTGGAATGGTACTGCTGGTAGTTTGACAAGGAATCCAATCATCAACATTGCAAACAGAACGTTTTGCATATCGGCTCCAAGGAATACATTGTCTCCCATATTGTATGCTGTTGCATTAGAGAATAATATTGTCATGTCAAAGGTTCGACCGGTCACAGTTCCATACTGTGGGCCGCTACCTTCGGGCTGAAGGAAATATAGCGTAATCAGACCTAATAGCATGATTACAGATGCACAGAAAGTGTAGATGAAGAACTTCTGGGCTGCATATCTTCGGTCCTTTCCTCCCCACTTTAGAATCAGGAAGAACATCGGAATCAATGTCAATTCCCAAAATACATAGAACAGGAATAAGTCAAGAGCTACGAAAACACCGATTAATGATCCACCCATCATCAATAGAAGTGGATGATATGTTGCTCCATCTTTCTCATTCCAAGTGGTGATAATGGTAACCGGTACTAGGAAAGAGGTTAGCCAAACCATTGGGAAGGACAGTCCGTCCATTCCTACATGCCATGAAACACCAATTGTATCAATCCAAACATATTCTTTCTCAAGAGCGTATTCATTGTACATTAAGTCCCAATCGACCAATACTAACCAATCGAAGAATAAGGCGGTAGAAATCGCCAACGGAATCATCGATGCACACAGAGTGAACAATCGAATTGGTACAGCGATTATTTGCTTTCTTGCACGGGATTCTTGACTAGCGAATGCAAGCAGAATACAACTGACAATAATCGGGAATCCAACCAGTGGAATGCTGATCCAATCAACTGATGATTCTGATTCATTCAGTGAAGGGAAGAATGCCATTAGACCTGCTACAATTACCAGTAGGCCACCTACTAGCATGAACTCCTTGTTCTTGATATCAAGAGCTTGGTTGCTACTCAATCAAGCCACCCCCCATAGCATCATGAAGATGACCAACGTTCCTAAAGCGGTCATCATGATGTAATCTCTTGCACTACCCGTGGTTAGAGCACGAAGCTTTCGTGAGGCTTCCTGGCTTGTGGATTCAATGGTCTTGATTACACCGTCTATGAACTTGTTATCAAATATTGCAGAAAGGTTTGCAAAGCCAACTACAATCTTCATCATTGCAGCATCATAGATATCATCGAAGTGCAATCTCTTGTGTAGGGAATTTGCTAGGCTTGAATTTGCCCAAGCACTGTTATCGAAATTAGAATTCTTGTTTACTTTTGCAGAGAGGTTAATCACCCACTGCATCCAAGGTTTTGCTTTCTGGTTTCCGTCAAGACTACCACCATATAGCGCCATAGCAAAGGATGGGCCTAATACCAAAGATAGACCAATTACTACGTATGTTAGTAGCATTAAGAACGGGTCGTGATTCAGGAATACGTGTTCCATCTCGTAACCTATTCCATCAAAGAAACCGGTGTAATGTCCAGATTCAAAGTCACCTAACCAATGTCCTGCATGCATACCTGCGAAGATGATAGCTCCAAGGGTCATAACTGTCAATACCACTAATGGAATTGGAATCCAAGGGGTTTGCTCATGCACATGTTCAGCAACTTCGGTCTTAGGTTTACCAGCGAATGTCATAAACCACATTCTAGACATGTAGAATCCTGTCATTCCTGCTCCGATTAAAACAAGCAATGCAGGCAAAAGGAAAATTGGTTCCTTTAGTGCAACCTTCCAAGCACTAGCGATGATTCCTTCTTTAGACCAGAATCCACCAATTAGAGGGATTCCGATAATCGACATGCTGCCAACCAACATTGCGGTTGCTGTGATTGGCATTCTACTTGCCAATCCGCCCATGTTCTCCATAGATTGAGCATCGAAGTGATCGTCGTGATCATCATCATCATGTCCATGATGTGCAACCTCATGGTGTGCATGATGCATTTCATGGATTACTGAACCCGATGCCATGAACAGCATTCCTTTTGCCATTGCATGGTTGAATAGGTGGAAGAGAGATGCGCCCATTGCGAATGCAGCCAACTCATCATAGCCATTATTTGCAAGCCAAAGTGCAGAGCCTAGTCCAGTGAAGATGTATGCTAACTGACTCATTGTCGAGTATGCTAGTACCTTCTTCAAATCCATTTGGACGAATGCAATTAATGCAGCCATGACCGCAGTAATTCCACCGATACATGCGATTACAATCGCTAGAGTGGATAGTGCTCCTAATTCAGCACCACCGAAGAATGGGAACATGCGTGCAACAAGATACAATCCTGCGTTAACCATTGTCGCTGCGTGAATTAGTGCGGAAACAGGTGTTGGCCCTTCCATAGCATCGGGCAACCATACATGGAGTGGGAATTGTGCTGACTTTCCGACAGCACCGATGAACATCATTCCAAGTGCAAGTTGAAGGTCTCCTGAATCTACAGCAGCGATGTTGTCAGGATTGAACACATATGCGTAGTCGAGATGGCCATCAAACAAGTTCCATAGCATCACAAGACCGATTACAAGGAATACGTCTCCTACACGGGTAGTGAGGAAAGCCTTCTTTGCAGCATAAGCAGCACTCGGTCTCTCGTAATAGAATCCGATGAGAAGATAGGAACAGAGTCCCATCAATTCCCAGAA
>CAZEXE010000037.1:0-16328 GCA_964516645.1 uncultured Candidatus Poseidoniales archaeon | reverse complement strand
CTAACTATACATGCTGCACCAGCGATAACAGCAGCTTTGGCTTGTGCACCACTCATTCCACCAAGTCCTGATGTAACAAAAGTGATTCCTGCAAGCGAATCTTTGGCACCACAGAACTTTCTAGCGGCATTCAATACTGTGATGGTAGTTCCGTGCACAATTCCTTGGGGTCCAATGTACATGTATGATCCAGCAGTCATTTGACCATATTGACTTACACCCAAAGCATTCATTTTATCATAATCATCTTGACTTGAATAATTGGGAATAACCATTCCATTGGTGATAATTACTCTTGGAGAATCCTTTGATGAAGGGAATAGTCCAAGAGGGTGACCTGAATACATTACTAGAGTTTGGTCATCCTCCATTTCACACAAATATTGCATAACAAGACGGTATTGAGCCCAGTTTTGGAATACTGCACCATTTCCTCCATATGTAATCAATTCGTGAGGAAATTGTGCTACCGCTTTGTCAAGATTATTGTGAATCATCAACATAATTGATGCTGCCTGCACCGACTTGGCAGGATATGAATCGATTGGGTATGCTTTCATCTCATATTGTGTTGGTCTGTACCTCATCATCCAAATTCTTCCAAAATCATTCAATTCTTGAGCAAACTCACTAGCAAGAGAATCATGTAATTCTGCAGGAAAATATCTCAAAGCATTGCGCAGCGCCAATTTTTTTTCAGATTTAGAAAGGATTTGTCGTCTTTTTGGAGCATGGTCTACACTACTGGAGAATCCAGGATGTTCAGGCAAAAAATCAGGTATTCCCTCACCGACATGTGCACGCATAGCATCAATATCGGTTGGCATGTTACATCGCAGTGGTAACAGACTTATTGAATATTGTAATCGTTATGGCTATGAGTGACCACGTGTACGGCAAAACATGGAGGAAGAGGTATATGATGCCGAATTGGCTAGTACTAGTCGAGATACATTCCTCCTAAATGGATTAGCAGGTGCAACTGTTGCTGTTGCAATCGTATTCCTGATGATGGGAATTATGTTCGGTGAAGTTGCAAATTCAAACTATTCCTCCGAGGACGAGGATAGAGGCGTTAGGGTACCTATTTGGGAACGTGGTAATTTGAATTACATTACCGACCAAGATAATGGATTCGTGATGGAATTTGGACCACATGAGGTGCTGGAAACTGAAAATGAATGGAATTCAACTCATGTTTTCGTTGAATATGAATTGCCACTTGAGGAAGGAGGAGCAGCACCAAATGGTATCATCTCTCTTGCATATTGGAGGCCAAACGTACCTGAGGGAGTCACCGTTCCTGTAATAGCAGAGTTTGGACCATATTTCCAAGAACCAAGCGTTCAGACCCCTACAATCGAAGTCCCAGGAACTTGGCTTGGACAGATGATAATCGACCAAATTTTACCGCACGGGTATGCTTTCGCACAAGTTTCAGTAACTGGAACGGGGCGTTCAAACCATTGCATGGACCTAATGGGAACAGCAGAGCAACTTGGGAATGATGCTGCAGTATCTTGGTTGGGAAGTCAAGATTGGTCAAATGGAAATGTTGCAATGATTGGAAAATCATACGACGGTTCAACTCCTTGGCAAGCAGCCATGTTTGGAAATGAACACCTGAAGACAATTGTTCCAATTTCGGGGCTAATTGGTGTTAAGGAATTGATGTGGAAGAATGGTTCTTCTGAAGCAAGAGCACCTATCATGCACAATGGAGTATACGGTTCATACGGCTTTGATGGTGATGAGGAAGATTATGGGAATATGTGTCCAGATTACATTATTGGCCCTGGTACTGGGGTATCTGCATGGATGTTTGGTTCTGAAGTGGCTGGTGATTATTGGGCTGAGAGATTTTTCCTTGACAGAGTATTGGAAAATTATGGAGGTTCAGTTTATCTGGTTCAAGGGATGCACGATTGGAATGTAGACCCTCATATGGCTGTGCCAACGATAAATATGCTCAAAGACAGGGGTATAGACGCCAAGGGTCTGTTCGGTCAATGGGACCATGATTACCCAGACCGCCCCATCCAATTGTCTGACCGTTCAGACTTGGGTGGCAGAGG
Source organism: uncultured Candidatus Poseidoniales archaeon (assembly GCA_964516645.1). GTDB lineage: Archaea > Thermoplasmatota > Poseidoniia > Poseidoniales > Poseidoniaceae > MGIIa-K1. Next base: position 14,253 of record CAZEXE010000037.1, on the reverse strand, counting down.
CGGAGAGGCATTCCCTGAGATGATTCGATTTGATTGGATGCAAGATCTCCTTGAATGGTTTGATTGGTACCTAAAAGGAGAGGGTTGGCAACCTGAATTGCATGTAGAAATTCAATCAAATCACGGTGCATGGAGAATCGAAGACAGATATCCTGCTAGTGATACTACCGAAGTTGTAATGGCTATTGGCAGTGATTTGAGCCGAATTTCTGGTGGTGCAAATGTACTACCAGATGCCTCTACAGGACCTGTTTACGAGAGTGAACCATTACAATCTGATATGTACCTACAAGGTCAGCCACGCTTACATATTGAGGTGTCAACTACAACCGTAGGAGGGCAACTTTATGCACTTCTCGAAGATTGTGATGGAAGCGATTGTATTCACATTGGACATGCAATTATGGATTTAAGATACCATGAAGGAGGTGATGAGTTATCCTCTACTTGGACGCCTATTTTTGGAATGATTACGGCGATGATGGAGTTTATTGCATTAGACGCTGAGATACCTGCGGGCCATACCATCAGACTTTCTCTTCTTTCAACCGGTGAAGATTATTTGCCTGCTTCCACATCATCGATAGTAACGATTCAAGAGGGTGAAGGTAGTACACTTCAATTGGATACATTTGATCCATCTACGAAACTCTATTGGGAACCGCCAGTTTGTGCTCACGAAATCTGTGTGGGTTGAACATCAGGTCGCCATAAAGTGAAAATTATACCAAACAACATCATAGCACACGCAAACCAAATCATTCCTAATTTGAGTGTTAATTCTGTGTTATCCAGTAACCATCCTGCTACGAATGTAGACAGACTGAATGAAACCGACATTAGTAACATATCGATACTGAATACTCTACCTCTAACTTTATCTTCAACCCATTTTTGTGTTAGAATATTTGATAGAACCCAATTTGCACCACTTGCTGAATGGGCAATGATTACTAAAATAATGGTGAGATAAAAGTTTTCGAAAAGAGTTAGTCCAATCAATAGATAGAAGAATCCAGAAATAGAGACCAATATCCCAATCAGAGCAGGCCATCTTCGTTCATCGGTTAAGTATCTGCGCGCTAATATTGGTCCAATTCCAGTACCGATGCCTCTTGCCATGAAGAATAATCCAATACCTGCTGCCATTTCACCCGGTGACATTCTTGCTCCTGCGAGTACCAAAAATACAGCAGCTAGGCCTCCTCCTGCTAGATTCCATGTTGTCTTAGCGAATACTATTCTCTTTAGCCTAGGTTCACTAATCAATCGCGAGAAACCATCTTTGATATTAGAAAATGCAGTTCGAAATAATGGCCCCTTCATTTCTGCACTTACCTCTTGAGGTATTCTAAGACGTAGTAGAATTAATGCACCAATCAGGAAAGTTACAGAATCAACGATGAATGCAACTTCCACACCGTACTCTGAAACAACAATACCTCCAAGGAATGTTCCAAATGCTAGTGCAGTTGACCATGTTGCAGAGTCTAGAGCATTAGCAGTGGTCAGTTCTTCATCAGATACAATATTCGGTAATGCTGCCCTTTCTGCAGTCATATATGCGCCATGAAGAAGCATCATGACGCCAGAGAGTCCGATTAGCCACCAAAGGTCCTCAGGTCCATCAACCAACAAGAAACAAAGTGCTAGGAACATTTGAATGATGTTTGAAATTACCATCATCCATTTTCGAGACCATCTATCAGCAAGCAATCCTGTAATTGGTTGTAGGATTGCAAAGCCCAACATTCTGATAGTAAAGAGCAGGCCAAGCATTGCTTCTGAACCCGAATATTTGAGAATTAATGTGAACAAAGCAATTGTATTGAACCATTCACCAAGCATCGATATGACTGATGCAGACCAAAAAGTTCGAAATTTCCGATTGGTCTTCAATAATTCATAGTAGCCAACATCAGACAAACTCATTCCTCCTCGGAACTCGACTGTCCGGGTTCGAGGAGACTACAGACAATCCATTTGGATGTGGGAGTGTTTGATTTTTCTGCCGTAGAATTCAATGGCACGAGAACATTAGCTTCAGGGAAGTATGTGGCAACATTTCCTCTTGGAATGTCGTATGCAATTACTTGCCAACTATCGCTTCGTCTTTCTTCATTTTCGAAATGTGAAACAATGTCCACAATATGACGTGTTTTCCACCCTCGTTCAGCCATATCGTTTGCATTCATCAGAATGATCCTTCGATTACCGTGAACACCTCTATATCTGTCATGTAGGTCATAAATTGTAGTATTGTATTGATCGTGTGATCTAATAGTCATCATTACAAATTTATCCTCGTCTAAAGTTACATCAGGCAATGAATGCGCTATGAAATGTGCCTTATTGTCAGGTGTATTGAATGTCCTACTATCTCTTGGCGGGTTGGGTAGTGCAAATCCATTAGGAGTACGAACTCGCACATTGTAATCCTCAAATCCAGCAAGAGCCTCACTCATCAAATCACGAATATTATCATAATTCCTTACAAGATTCATCCAATCCCTTTCGTCATCAAGTACACTTGTCGCTAATGAGGCAACTATCCAAGGTTCGCTGCGCAAATTGTCATGGACTGGACGCAGTCCACCTCTCGACGTGTGGACAATTCCCATGGAATTCTCAACGGTTACAAATTGCTCTCCAGAAGACTGCACATCGATTTCGGTTCTACCCAAGCACGGTAGAATTAGTGCCGTCTTTCCAGTAACCAAATGTGAACGATTAAGTTTGGTTGATATTTGAACTGTAAGCCCTACATTGCCTAACCCCTTAGCCGTAGCCTCAGTGTCAGGTGTAGCCGAGATAAAATTCCCACCCAGACAGAGGAAAAGATCCGCTTCACCATCTCTCATTTGCTTAATCGCTTGGACCACATCAACGCCATGTTCACGAGGACTATTGATGCCGCAAGCAGAATCTAGTCGTTGTAAGAATGCCTCTGTTGGCCTTTCCCAAATACCTACGGTACGGTCACCTTGAACATTTGAATGACCCCTGACTGGGCACAAACCTGCACCAGGCTTTCCTATATGCCCGCCCATCAACATCAGATTAGCAACCTCTTGAATTACTGAAACTCCATTCCTGTGCTGAGTAAGACCCATTGCCCAACAGGAAATAGTCGCTCTTGATTTGGATAACATTCGACCAGCAGTCTCAATTTGGAACCGAGTTAATCCAGAATCATTTTCAATTTGTGACCATTTTGTTGAGTTAACCATTTTGACTAACTCATCGAACCCAGTAGTCGAGTTTTTGATAAAATCGTGATCCAATGCATCCAATTCCAATTGTACTTTCATCAATCCATGCATTAATGCAGCATCTCCACCAATTTTTATCTGTAGATGAATATCGGCTAAAGCCTCACTTCCAAATGATAATTTCATGTAATCTTGAGGGTGTTTGAACCTAACTAAACCAGTCTCAGGGAGGGGATTTACATGAATGATTTTTGCACCCTTTCTTTTTGCATCTCTAAGTGCAGTCAACATCCTAGGGTGGTTTGTTCCAGGATTTTGACCAATCACCAATATGACATCAGAGTGATTGAAGTCTTCGAGAGAAACTGTGCCCTTACCAATACCAATTGCCTCTCCTAAGCCACGCCCACTCGATTCATGGCACATATTAGAGCAGTCGGGCATGTTATTTGTACCCAAAGTTCTTGCAAATAATTGGTATAAAAACGCTGCTTCATTCGAGGTGCGACCCGAAGTATAGAATATTGAGCGATTGGGGTCGTTACCTTGTTTGATAGCCTTAGCAATCAATTCAAAAGCATCACCCCAAGTTATTTCTTCGTACTTATCCTTGCCTTCTTTGAGAATCATTGGGTGAGTAATTCTACCCTGTTTGTTTAACCAATAATCACTTTTTTGTGACAACTCTTGGACAGAATATTTTGCAAAAAATTGAGGATTAACATTACCTTTCATTGCCTCATCTGCAACTGCTTTTGCACCATTTTCACAGAATTCAAAAGTCGTCGAATGTTTGGGGTCAGGCCAGGCACACCCTGGGCAATCGAAACCAGTAGGCTGATTTACGGTAGTCAGGGTTTTGATAGTCTTGGTTATTCCCATCTTTTTAATCCCATGAACCATAGAAGAAGTGGCTGCTGGAATTCCAGCCGCTATGGACTTTTTCTTCCTAATTTTCAAAAAATTACGGTCAGGCGGAGTTGTAGCAGAAACACCTTTTCTCCCCGACATCAATCACTGCGTTCTAGCGAAGGCTTGTCAATGATGCGGCTTAAATCACCAATAACAGCAGGTCTTTTACTGCTCGCAAAGCCTACCAAAGTCATTCCACTTGATCTTGCCAAAGCTTCTGCAGCAGAACTTATTGCACCTACTGCGATGATAATTTCCACCCCCGAACGAACACCTTTGGCAACAAGTTCCCAACCAATTCTGCCAGAAAGTCCAACAATTTTTGTCGGCAAATCATTGCGTATTGCCCCGCCAATTACTTTGTCAAATGCATTGTGTCTTCCAATGTCTTCACGCGTAATGAGCAAATTTCCTTCAGTATCAAACAAAGCAGCAGCATGCATGCCTCCAGTTGCTTCAAACCAGGGTTGGTTTTTCTTCATCTCTTGCATCATGCATCGCAAATCACCGTTCAGAACTTGCGACTTCTCTACAATTTGTAGAGGGACTTGAATATCACCAGTAGTGCAGGCACCACATGCAGCAGTAAGTATGTCCTCACTTGGCCTACTACGCACATTTCCAGTGATGAAAACATTTTGTTCTTCTACCAAAAGTGAATCAATATTTCCTCTGCCCTCACATAGGATATGGCCGTATGCAAGATCATCCAAGTCAAATGGAGATGCCAACAACCTCACAACAACTTTATCGCCACAATTGATTGTAATGATTGATTCTTCTGCCAACTCATCATATTCAGGTTTAGGCGACTTAGTGCCTAAACGATGAATTGGTCTCTTTACCATAATCGGCTCCTATAGACTATACTCAATAGCAATTGCGTGATTAATCAGGCTTATCCAGTTCAAAAAATTCGAATTGTAAATCAACTAATTCTGATGATGATTTTGCTTCTCTATAAGCCTCAAGAGGTTCTTTATTCAGAATGAAGAACTGCTCACCCCACCTAAATGCAGAAAGCAACTTGCGTGCCTGTTCTTCACATCCGATGAGGTATAGGGAAGCAGCCAATGCTTCAGCAGTTGTCATTTTACTCGGTTTACCCCAGTTTACCGGATTAGCTGCTAGTAGGAGAGGCAACATTCTACCTTTCAGTTTAGTTCTCTTCATTACTTGAGAAACCGAGTCCTCAATTTGAGCCCATGAACAATCTAAGCCAACAAGGGAACCACCATCCTCCAATAATAATGAATGATCTTCTGGACCCAAAACCTTCCCGCATAATGGTTCAAGGATAATTCCTCTTCGAGGTAATTGGTTGAATCTTTCATGCAATTTAAGGTCGCCACGTCTTGATAAACGTACAGCAGTATTCTTTTTTGGGTCATCCTGAGCAAGCCAAATAGCATGCACAGGAATATCCCTAGAATTACTCATTCCTTTCCACCTAGTAAGAAATCGCCTAAGGTCAATCCTCTAGCTTGTCCTGTATTCACATGACGATTTTCATCAGGTGTTGCATCAACCATCAAGGTGATATCAAGGGAGCGCTCTAATTTTCTGATTACAGCATCTGTTGGCCTTTTGCCAGATTCGACATTGTTGATAACATTGATTTTTTCAGCCATTCTCCTAGCCAGTTCACGCTTGTCCCAACCCTTCTGTGTTCTTGCTTCAGCAACACGTTTTGAGAAATCTGAGGCTAGTTCTTTCTCGCCTCTAAGCATAATGTCCTTGCCCTTTTTACCAATCCCGCCATAACCTCCAGATGTTGATGATGAGGAATTTCGAATTTGCGCAAGTCCAGGAGCCACTTTTTTCTCTTCTAGGCCCATCTTATCAGAGCAGCGTTTACATGCTTGAACTTCGGCTCTACCCATCACTACTGACCTAGTGCTAACCTTCATCGCACCACAAAGTTCGCAATCTGCCATAACTGCCACCTGATTCGTTGTTGAGTCGGTTATTCATCAAGGCTTCGTAAGCCATTGATGATTGGCATATCACACGGATAATTGAATAAGGACGGCCACTACAGTGGTGTTATGGGCACTGACGTAGATAAGGGTTCGAATGAACTTTTAGCTAAAGATGACAAGGACCTGAAACTAATCGAGCAAGATTATGTTCGTTTGCGTGATGAAGCGCAGAGATTGATTGCTGAGCGCATTCAATTAGAAAATGATCTAGCACATGTTAAGAAAAGGGCTAGTAGATTGGATGAGGAAGTCAGAATTTTGAAAAATCCTCCATTGATTGTTGGGCATTTACAAGATGTGCTTGATGATGAAAGAGCGATTGTACGTTCATCGAATGGAACTGTGTTTCAAGTTTCTATAAATCAGAGACTTAGTCGGAAAAAATTACTTCCTGGTGCCCGTGTTGCTCTTAATCAAGATACACTTTCAATAATAGAAATTCTGCATGAGGCTTGGGATCCAATGGTGTCTGGCGCTGAAATGATTGAGAAGCCAAAAGTTGTCTATGATAATGTCGGTGGATTAGACGAGCAGATACTACAAGTTAGGGAAGCGATTGAACTCCCATTAGAAAAGCCTGAATTATTCCGTAAAATCGGAATAGAGCCTCCAAAAGGAATACTATTGGTTGGGCCACCTGGCTGCGGAAAGACAATGCTAGCCAAGGCTGTGGCGAGTTATACAAATGCGGCATTTATTCGCATGGTTGGCTCAGAATTAGCACAGAAATATATTGGTGAAGGAGGAAGAATGGTCAGAGAATTATTCTCTTTGGCTAAAGAAAAATCTCCATCAATAATTTTCTTAGATGAAATTGATGCAATTGGTGCTAAAAGATTAGATTCGGCAACGAGTGGCGATAGAGAAGTACAGAGAACTTTGATGCAATTACTTGCTGAGTTAGATGGCTTTGATGCATTAGAAGACGTAAAAATAATCGCTGCAACAAATCGGCCTGATATCCTAGATGATGCATTACTAAGGCCTGGCAGATTTGATCGAGTTATTGAAATTCCATTGCCAGATGATAAAGGGCGGAAAACAATTCTCTCTATACACTTGGAAAAAATGTCCACTGCTAGAATCAATATTTCAAAGATAGTCGAACAAACAGAAGGTTTCAGTGGTGCTGAACTCAAAGCCACTACAGTTGAAGCAGGAATGATAGCAATTAGAGATAATCGCTCTAAGGTAAAACAAGAAGATATTCAATTGGCAGTAGAGAGAATCAAGAAGAAGCGTGAAACCAACGGATTCTCAACATCACCTGATGCATTGTACGGTTGATTATTGCGGCAAGGTTCATCAGTTGCCGATTAAGCGTATATTGCATGGCAAAACGGATAGTCGAGTGTGTCCCCAATTTTTCAGAGGGTCGGAATCAACAGATTATCGATGCGATTAGTGATGCAGGAAGAGGTATCGATGGTGCAAGAGTGCTAGGAATTGAGCCTGATGGTGATTATAATCGAACTGTTTTGACAATTGCAGGGGAACCTGAAGCGGTTTCTCAAGCGGCTTTCGAAGTAATCAAAGCATCATTTGATCACATTGACATGAGAGCCCATGAAGGTGAGCACCCTAGAATTGGTGCAGTTGATGTATGCCCCTTTGTCCCTCTAGAAGGAATAAGTATGGAGGAATGTGCAGATATTTCTCGTAATTTAGCAAAGCGGGTGTCAGATGAATTGGGGCTCCCTACGTTCCTTTATGGTGCTGCTGCGACATCACCAGATAGAGAATTACTTTCTGATTTGAGAAAGGGACAGTATGAAGGATTCAAAGAACGATTGGACAATGGTGGGCCACACCTACCAGACTTTGGCCCGATGAAATGGAATGATTCGGTTGCCAAATTTGGTGCAGTTGTAATAGGTGCTAGGCAAATTTTGGTTGCTTACAATGTAAATGTGGATGAGATGGATGCTAAGGCAGCAAAAAAGGCAGGCTCATTGGTTCGTACCACAGGACGATTGCTCAAGCAACAGGATGGACGAAGAACTCGAATCCCTGGAATGCTACCAATGGTTCAAGGCATGGGCTTGCCGCTAGAGGCACATGGAATCTCACAAGTCTCAATGAATCTTCGTGATGTTTCCGTCACTCCAATGCACATCGCATTTGAGGCAGTGAAATCTATTGTCAATGACCATGGAGTTGAGACTTGTGGTTCTGAATTAGTGGGCCTAGTACCTCTTTCAGCAATGTTAGAATCCGGACGATGGTATGCCGAAGATGGTTGTGAAGATGAAGAGGAACTTGTCTTGGCAGCAATCAGGGGATTAGGACTTGATTCTCTTGGACCATTTGACCCAAATGAGCGAATAATTGAATGGGCATTGGAAAGGAGGCAAGAATAATGAAGACCCCATGGATGGAGATGACAGTTAGAGAATTTCAGGCTGCATTGGCTTCTTCTTCACCTACACCTGGGGGTGGGACTGCAGCTGCAATAGCATTAGGCCAAGCCTCAGCCTTGACGATTATGGTTTGTGATCTCACAGTCGGCAAAGAAAAATGGCAAGACGGTTGGGAGATAGCAGATAAAGCGATGATACTTTCAGTTAGGCTAATGAGTCGTGCAGGCGAATTAGCAGATGAAGATAGTAATGCATTTGATGAAGTGATGGCATCATTTAGATTGCCGAAGAATACTGAAGATGAGGTTACTGCTAGGAGACAAGCGATAAGATCTGCAACAATTCAAGCAACTGAAAAGCCCTTCGAAACGGCAGAGTTAGCACTAGAATTGTTGTCAATATTGCCAGATTTAGCATCCAAAGGAAATGGAAATGCGGTTTCGGATGTAGGTGTGGCCGGTTTACTAGCGAGCGCAGCATGCAAGGGAGCATTATTCAATGTTGATATCAATCTAGCAGGCTTACCTGAAGATGTAGCCCTAGAAATCAGGCAAAAAACTCCGATTATTCGTGAGGAGTCAAGAATTCTATCTCGTAAAATTATGGATTCAGTTAGAGACCGTCTGTAGTCACCTGACCTGTGACCCTGCTGCGATATCGCCATCAATCGTTACCAGCCTAACTCCACCTTGACCATCATCTGCTGCCAACATCATACCTTCACTCATTACTCCGCGTAATTTTCTTGGTTTGAGATTAGCAACGAATACTACTGATTTACCAGTCATTTCTTCAGCAGTATAGTATTCTTTGAGTCCTGCACAAATAGTCCGTCCATTTGCAGTTCCGTCATCGATTGAGACTACGAATAATTTGTCAGCATTTTCGTGGTCAGTAACCGATGTTATCTTTCCTACTCTCAATTCTACTTCCATAAATGTCTCGAAGTCGAGATGTGTGGTTCCTTCTGGCATTTCCTTTCCTTCCTTTTTCTTCTTTCCACCCTTAACGCTATGTCCTGGGTCATCGCTATTTGCTGAATCCTCGCTGGCTAGAGATTGCTCTTGAGTCAATATTTCTTCTAAGTCTAATCTTTGGAATAACGGCTGTGCTTCTGCGTCACTCCATTTGTATTCGGCATTCCAATCTATTGCTGAATTCCATGATTCTAATGAGACTTCACCACTTTCACCCAAAGCGTCCCAAAGACGCTGAGCACTGAATGGTAAGAATGGTTGTGTCAATATTGACAAATACCGTGAAAGGCGCCATCCAAAAGACAACTTAGCCATTGATTCCTCAGCTCCTTCTGCATCTAAATCCTTCAAGAATTTCCATGGAGTTGCCGCTTGTAACATTTGGTTGCCTAATTGAGCCGCAGTCATCACGCTTCGCAGTGCTTCTTTGAACCTGTGTCTCTCTAGGCTCGAGGTAACTTGTGCATGAATATCCTCCAATTTTTTCATTTCATCATTACAATGATTCAAATTCTCAAACGTAGCCAGTTTTCTGTTAGTAGGTAGGCGAGCGCCAAGAGTCAAAACCCTGTGCACAAAGTTGCCATATGCAGCGATTAGTTCGGAATTTATTTTTTCAACAAAATCTGGCCAATTAAAATCGGTATCGTGATTTTCAGGCATGTTGATTGATAGATAATAGCGTAAAGTGTCTGGATCAAACCTCTCAAGGAATGATGGTAGCCAAACAGCGTGTCTCCTTGATTTCGAAAATTGTCCACCAGCGAGCATCAGATATTCCATAGCTGGAACATTGTCTTCTAGATGCAGCTCATTAGGTCCAGGAAGTTTCGGCCTGACCGTATCATCCAAACCTTTTGCAGCATGGTTTAGACCCATTATCAAGGCGGGCCAAATGACAGTGTGAAAGGGGATGTTATCCTTACCCAAGAAATATAGATGCCTAGGCTTCGTACCATCTCCAGCAATTTTCCACCATTTTTCCCAATCATTTTCTCCAGCGAATCTCTGTGACCATAACTTGGCACATGAGTAGTAACCTTGAACCGCTTCAAACCAAACATAGATGCACTTTCCATCCCATTCTTCACCCTCTAAAGGTAGAGGAATCCCCCAGTCTAAGTCTCTAGTTACAGCTCTAGGTCGCAAGCCCATGTCTAGCCATTGTTTGGTCATAGCACGAACATTTGATTTCCAGACATTCTGTCTTTCACTTGCGTGTATCTCTAATGCTTCTTGGAATAAATCCAATCGGTAAAAGAAATGTTCCGTATCACGAATCTCAATTTTAGCCTCGGGATTCATTTTAGATTTTGGATTCCTCAACTCATGCGATTCGTATGTGACACCACACTCATCACACTGATCTCCACGTGCGCCTTCTGCGCTACAGTTTGGGCATTCACCCTCAACATATCTGTCAGGAAGGAATCTACCTCCATCTTCGCGAATTTCGTAGTACTGCTGCATAACCTTGCGCTCAAATAAACCCGCATTCATTAGCGAAAGAAAGTTTTCTGATACTATCTTGTAGTGCTCTGGATCGCTTGTTCTGTTGAATAATGACCCTCCGAATTCTACACCTCTTGGGTCAATATTTGGTTCCCAAGTACAACCTAAATCAAGCAAGGCTTTGGTATTGATAGCATGATATTTGTCGACGATTTCTTGAGGGCTAACTCCTTGAGTTTCAGCAGTAACAGTAATTGGTGTACCGTGTTCATCAGAACCTGATACCATCAGCACTCGGTTACCTCTAGCCCTTTCAAATCGGGCTTGAATATCAGGTGGTAAATAGCACCCAGCAACATGCCCTAAGTGCAGTGGGCCATTGGCATATGGCCACGCGACGCAAACGAGAACATGGTCGCCACTCATGGGTGTCACCTAACCCCTCGAATGCAAGGAACTACATGAGTCCTGTGCATAATGCCCGAGCGAAGACTCAAGAACTAAACTCACCACAGACTAACTGGGCCGCTTGGCCGAGGAGTTCGTTGAACCCCATGGCAGACTATACAATGCTAATCATATATGCCTCGTTGGCGTTGGGTGTTTCCTTTCTTTGTTCTATGCTAGAAGCAGTATTGCTATCCATGTCTCTGTCACATGTAAGTGTCATCAATAAGTCTGGAGATAAAAACGGAGCCCGTTGGGCTAGACTAAAGGCGGACGATTCTGTAAAGCCACTTACAGCAATTTTGACCTTGAATACTATTGCTCACACCATGGGTGCTGCGGGAGTTGGTGCCGAGGTTGCAAGAATATGGGGAGATGACAGCCTTACCGTTGCGTCAATTGTCCTTACCTTGGCAGTATTGATTCTTTCCGAAATAATCCCTAAGACCATAGGAGCAGCATATTGGAAAAAATTATCTCTACCCGCAGGCTATGTTCTGTCAGGGATGACCAAGGTTCTAGCTCCATTCTTTGTCCCACTATTATTATTCAAGCGCATGCTACCTAAAGCGGAAACAGCATCAGTCACTCGTGATGAATTACACGCTTTGGCAGATATCGGTGAAGAAGAGGGCGAGTTAGAGGAGGATGAAGAAACTGTTATTCACAATCTTTTGGCATTGCGAGAAATACCTGTGAAGGATATTATGACACCTCGTACAGTTACAATGGCATTCGATCACGATTGGACCATTAGACAGGTATTGGACGATACCAAGATTTTGCGATTTGGAAGGATGCCAGTATATGCCGAATCAATCGACCAGTTGTCCGGATTTGTCTTGCGTTCAGACATATTGATGGCAGCATCGATGGATGAGTGGGACAAAGTCCTGTTAGAAATGAAAAAGCCGTTACTCAATATCGGAATGGACGATAGCGTAGATTTAGCATTGGAGACATTTTTGAAATCTAAAGTTCAAATTTTAGCAGTATTGGATGAATTTGGTGGCACTGCTGGAATTGTAACAATGGAAGATGCAGTAGAGACGCTTCTGGGTGCAGAGATAGTGGATGAACTAGATGAGCATGAGGATATGCGAGAATTAGCTCGTGAGCAGGCTGTATCAGGTGAAGAAGAATAATCACAAAATTTCTTCATCAATCCATTTGACAATAATTTGATCCCGTTCTGGATTAATCCGATTTCGTGAGTGAGTTAAGGACTCGATAAGATGTGCCTGAATATCGAGTTGCTGCGCCATTAATAGGTTGTAATGATAACGACCTAATCTTGAGTCTTCTTTTGCTTGCAATAGTAAAATTGGTACTTTTGGGAGGCCCCATTCAGGAATGTCAATGTCTTTCCATTCCAATTTTCCTATTTCAGGGTGTATTTTTTTGAAGCCCATAATTGCCAACCTTCTCAATAAGGGTAGCAAAAATGAAATTTTTGCGGACTGTTGTTCTAATATTGGAGAGTAGGCGACCATAGGCGATTCCAGCATCAAAGTTCCATAGTTTTCTTTCCACCATCCCTGGTGACGTTCATGGTGCATCCCAATAGATACAAACGCACCTAGACTATGTCCGTAAAAGTGTATTTTCTCAACTTTATCTTTGTCAATCTCTGCAAGTATTATTTTGATATCTTGAATTACTTTACCTGCCGTCCATTCAGGCGTATCTGGAGCCATTCCATGCCCTCGCATATCAATGGCCAGTGTATGCAAGCCTTTGTCACGAAACAATTGCATTCTTTCGGTGTATTTTTCACTAGAAGAGTGCCAACCGTGAATAAATACGACTAAATCTGAAATATTCGGTTGATAATTTATGAAACCAAAAATATCAAAACCGTCATTATTTGCATGGAGAATCTCCCATTCCTTGCTAGAAAATGGTTTACTACGTTTTTCTGGTCCTCTGAATATAATGCGAAGCAATATCTGATGAATTAAAATTAATGTAGACAATACAACCAGAATAATTGCATAAGGAGTTAGTATCGATAATGCAATAGTTGACGATAACAACATGAGGATGGCATAGCCATCCCAGGTCGCCCTACGGCGTTCCATTTTCAATCCTCAGATGCTTTTGCTTCATCTGCCGTATCTTTTTCCGCAGCCTCAGCAGCCTTTTTCTCAGCCTTTTCCTTTGCCTTGATTTGGCGTTCAGCAGATTTTTGTTCCCACTTGTCTCCGAAGTCACCCAATGATTCGAATCTAGCGAGCCAACCTGTCTCAGTTCCTGTTGCAACGTGCTTTACTAGGTATGCGCTAAAGGCTAAATCGAAAACACCCTGAGAGTAGTCTGAATTTTTCTTCAAGAAGAAATTGAAAATCCAGAATACAACAAAGAAAATCCCAGTAACGAATGGTGCCATTCCCCCTGCATCGATGTCTTGGAAGTATGCCATCATCATCACTAGACCAATAAGTGAAAGGAATCCAATACTATTGTTCAGAACTGCATGGATAAACATCGGCTTATTTCCTGAAGAGTTAATGAATTTAGTTCGAGAAACGAATTCACCAATATTCCTACCAGTCCAAATCGGCATTACCAGCCAATTGACCAAAATCATTAGACCGGCAGCACCCCAACCTACGGTCAAGTCCGGATCTGCTCCAGTTGCAATCATACTTAACAAACCAATAGGTAATCCAAAGTTCCATCCAAAATTGATTATCCATCCGATGTATCTCGGCATATTCCCTGCCAATTCATATCCTTCAGGCAGCCCAGTAGGTCTAATTTTCTTTGTTTTGTCGCTTTTGGCCTTAGCAGGCTTTGCTGCCTTTGTTGCTTTGGCAGGTTTTGCTGCCTTTGCTGCTTTGACAGGTTTTGCTGCCTTTGCTGCTTTGACAGGTTTTGCTGCTTTAGCGGTAGCCTTTGCAGGTTTTGC
>CAZEXE010000036.1:0-16543 GCA_964516645.1 uncultured Candidatus Poseidoniales archaeon | reverse complement strand
GCAGAAGGCGCTGAAGACCCAATAAACCCTCGTACAGAGTGAAAGTAAAGTGAAAGTAATCTGCAACCTTGCAGTACTACATTCTCAATGCATGGGTTCAATAATTACCACTTTCAAGGTTAGAGTAAGGAGACCTTCTTGCTTTGATATACTAAGGCTTGATAGTTCGCAACATGGCAGCAAAAAGCAAGTCGAACAAGCAGAAGAAAGAAGAAGCCCCTGATACAGAGGTAATTACCATGGAGGAACAACTAGAGCCGGAAGCCAGCATCGAAGACCTTCCAGGCGTAGGTCCAGCAACAGCTGAGAAACTACGTGAAGCGGGTTTTGATGAATTACTGGCATTAGCGGTAATGAGTCCTCCTGACCTAGCAGAACAAGCAGAACTAGGTGAGGCAGTAGCAGGTAAAATTATCCAGGCGGCAAAGAAGATGGCAAGCATCGGTGGGTTCGTCTCTGGAAACGCTCTACTTGAGCGAAGAAGAGAAGTTCAGAAATTGTCCAGCATGGTACAATCAATCGATGATCTATTAGCAGGTGGATTCGAGACTCAAGCCCTAGTTGAAGTGTATGGAGAATTCGGTTCTGGAAAAACACAAATCGGTCACCAATTAGCAGTTAACTGCACTATGCCTATCGACCAAGGTGGATTAGATGGTGATGTATTCTACATCGATACTGAAGATACCTTCCGACCTGAAAGAATTACACAGATGGCAAGGGGTCACGGATTAGACCCTGAAGCAGTCCTTGAGAGAATCCATGTCGCAAGAGCATACAACTCAGCACACCAAATGTTGCTGGCTGAAGAAATCAAGCGCATGAGTAGAGGAATCAATGTCAAGATGATTATTGTCGATTCCTTGACAAGTCACTTCCGTGCTGAATTCGTTGGAAGGGGAATGCTAGCAAACCGCCAGCAAAAACTCAACAGGCACTTGAAAGACCTCAAGCAATTAGCAGATGTCAACAATGCACTGGTCCTTGTAACCAACCAAGTTATGAGCAAGCCTGATGCAATGTGGGGAGATCCTACCAAGCCTATTGGAGGACACGTTCTAGCTCACGCGTCCACATTCAGACTTTACCTGCGAAAGGCAAAGGGTGGCAGGAGAATTGCACGTTTGGTCGACTCACCGAATCTTCCAGATGGCGAGTGTGTGTACCAGGTCTGTGAAGAAGGTCTCCGCGACTGATAATTGGTTTGACAATCGCCTTCACACCCCTTCGGGGTGGCGGCACCTTCAAATTAGGTGCAAATTGGATGCAGCGTCATGCGACACCTTATCGAACGAGTTCTTGAGCTTGAAGAAGAAGAAGAAGGACCGGCCATTCGACCAACTAGTGTTGAAGAAATGGAATCTAATGATGCTGAATTAAGACGCTTGTTAGAATCCCTTCAGCCAAGGATTAGAGTTTACGGTGTTGGCGGTGCAGGATGTAACGCAGTAAACCGTTTGTATGAAGAAGGATTATTCGGAAATCGCTATGTTACTGGCCACGCAATCAACACAGATGCACAGGCATTACTGATGAGTCCGCTCGAAAATAAAGTCTTGATTGGCAGAACGGCTAGAGGCCGTGGTGCTGGTGGAGATCCAACCAAGGGTGAGGCTGCTGCACTAGAAAGTGAAAACAATTTGAGAAAAATCACCGATGACACACAATTAGCAATTATCACAGCAGGAATGGGTGGTGGTTCAGGAACTGGTGCTGCCGGCCATATTGCGCGCCTTGCAAAAGAGCAAGGTGCTCTAACAGTGGCAGTGGTCACCTATCCATTCAATTCTGAAGGAACTTTGCGAAAGCAGAATGCAGAGTGGGGTCTTGAAAGACTTAGAGAGTATTGTGATACAATTCTTGTAATCCCGAACGAAAGATTGCTAGAAATCGAAGGAGTTAGAGACCTTCCATTAGCAAGCGCATTCAGAGTCGGAGACGAGTTATTGGTTCGTGCAATCACAGGAGTAACCGAATTATTGACAACCGATGGAATGGTCAATCTTGACTTTGAGGATTTGAAGGCTGTAATCAATTCAGGATCCGGTGTAGCAATGATTGGATTGGGTGCAGCCAGTGGACCTGGTAGGGCCGAGGCTGCAACACTTGAAGCATTACATTCACCATTGTTGGACCTCGATGTATCCGATGCACGTGGTGCTCTAATCAATGTAGTCGGCGGTTCAAATCTAACTTTGGGCGAAGCGGAGAAGTGTGCTAAACTAATTCAAGGCAAGGTCTCAGAAAATGCTAGAATCATTTGGGGAGCAGCTGTTGACGAGAACTTAGGAGAGGATATTCGAGTAATGCTTGTCCTAACTGGCGTACGCTCAGACCAAATTCATGGTGCGAGTGAAAATAGGCAACTACGAGCGTTGAAATCTCGAAACATCGAGTTTGTTAACTAATCTCTAACCACCCTTGCTACCAGCGCTATCAATATCAGAATTGACAGTGCAGCAATTCCTATTTGGAGTGTTGATACTGAACCCATGAGGCCTGGTGAAGTAACTTCACCATCGTAATTTTGCCCAGGAATAGCGGTAGAAAATGAATTCCACTCATCGCCATTCATCGAATTGTCTCCATCCACTGCATTACCATGAACAACGAAAGTTGTAAGCAAATCATCTTCACTAGGAGCAGTCCAAACAGCACTCCATTGGCGTCTATCGTTTATCTCCCCTCTATGAGTGTAGCCCCCATCTTTGAATTGCCAGCCATCGCCAATAATTTCACCATGTGAAAGTAGAATACGAAAACCACCTTGTGGATTGGTCTGTTGGACAGGTGATTCGATTGTTAAGGTGAAATTGTAACTTGTCGAAGCATTGTATTTCTCAGGCAGACCTTCCAGAGTGATAATTGTGGTATCATCTGAGCCCCCATGGCACAAGCATCCATCATCGCCTCTGCTATCGATGCCGTCAGGTAGAGCCTGTGTTTGACCAATGAAGATAAGAAGCAGTGTGAATACTACCACTCGCCTCATAATTAGCCCTGTAGGCCTTTGGCTTCAAAGTTAATCGTTGGCAGTTAGCAATAGATGTGCGGAACTCTCAAGTTGTTTCTTGCCTTTCTCAAGCAAGGACCATCGTAATGCCCTTCCCTTACCAGAGGAGGATACAAATTCTCTCTCCGATAGTTGTTTCATGTGATAAGATAACAACTGTCTGCTAGTTTCTAATTTAGTTCGCAACTCACCCGATTTAATCCCGAGTTGTTCGTTTTCTGCAAGAATTTGTAAAATTGCAATTTGCATTCCAACCACAGGGCTTTGGATTTCTTTCAGGCGCTTTTGGTCGATACCTGATGAAGAAAACCGACGAACTTTGCCGTCGATCCAAGTAATGATTCTCCCTTCCTTCTCAAGTATCTGGATATGGTGTGCCGTTACTCCATTGCCAAGTGACAGTGCATCTCGAAGCGCTGAGAAATGAATCCCTGGATGCGCCTCTATGAATCCTAGAATCCTGCCTCGGGTGAATATTCCTCCTTCACCTCTTTGAGTAATTGCAATAATTGGACCGAGAATTGCTAAAAGAATAGTGAATCGTGCAGCCTCACTGGTCAAAATAGCAACAGATGTTGATGTCAACAAACCAACTGCCATTATTGCCATCATTGATAGAACAATCACTTGGGTTGCAGGTAAGACCCATTCTGGAGCTGAATTGGTATTTGTTGGCCCAGCATCTTCATCCCTAGCAAATTCTGCGGCAGGCGGAGAAGCATCGTCTTCTGTTGTTTGAACATCACTATCTTGGGTAGCAGAACCCTCTTCTGGCATCTCTCCATCAGCGGTTTCTTCATCAAAAGAATCCCCGTCGGAATTTTGTTGATTGTCTTCTGATGAAGTACTCTCAATCGAATCACGCCACCCTTCCTCAAGGGTTTCGAGTTGAGGGATTGTCGAGACTAGTAGTGCTGCCAACAGCAATGCTAACAATCTCCAGCCCCATACCTCTCGGCTCAGCATGAATGTTCTTCCTCAACTCAACATTAGGTATTCATGGTAAATGGCTTTGACCATAGGATGCATCAATACATGGTTTCAATAAGTATGAAGCGTTTCAAACAGTTTAGGTGAGAACAGTGTTACCGTTTGAAATAACTGATTTACCAGAAGATGATGATGAAGATATCGACCCTTTTGCTGAACTAGAAATCGGCTCAAAATCGATTAGTAGTAATGATGGCGTTGTTAAGACACCTGATGCATTATCGGCCTTTGAAGAAAATGATGACCCACTTGCTGCTTTTGCAGATGACGAAGATGAACAAATAGAAGATATTGTCATCTCTTTCGAAGATGATGATGTTCCCGAATTAGAAAACTCTGCTCCATCGAAAAGTAATTCTGCGGAAGCAACCTACAAACTTCTCCTAGAAACAGTGTGGGTAGATGACATTCTTGACCCTTCTGAAGTTGAATTATTAGCGAGGAAGAGAGGTGAACTTGGACTAACTTTTGAGAGACATCTCCAGTTAGTTCGAGAAATCATCGGAGGCTAATCAATGGTTCCTACTCCTTTCGAGCATGGATTGGCATTGGCTTGGTCCGATGGCGCATTATCTCGTGATGGTGCAATAATGCTCGAAACTCTACAAAGGCAACTTGGACTTAGTGACAAAGACAGAGCGATTCAAGAACAATCTTGGCTTGCTGATATATCAAAAAATGAACGAAGATCATTTGGTGATGGCGACCAAATCTTGAGAGAATGGCTTGAGGGGCTTAATGACCAAGAAAACCTTGCTGTAAGCGCCCGCTCTATGGGGCGCGCTGCCTTAGATGTAGGACTATCAAAATCGGCATGGAGTAATGCAATTCAATTCACTGAAGGTCTTGGTCTGGGTGAGGAATTAGCAGCAGGTGTTTGGCTAGAAAAGGATGCTGAGCCGCTAGATGGTTGGCCTGCAGCGCTGGACCCTCTTGCAATAATTCTCGGTTTAGTAATATCAGTTCCAAAATCGATACAACATCAAGAAACAGAACTTGGTGAGGGTGATGCATTTGTTCTAATCAACCATCCAGATGCTAAGGCAAAACATCTCTCATGGATGCCTGAATTGATTCCTGTGAAAAATGAAAAGTGTGCATGGGGCTGGAAGGGCGATAGTAAAGTTTCAACTAGCCCACCTGACAAAGATCTCGTGTATTGTAATTCAGTACTGTTGGCGTGGATTCGTCGTTTAATTGGAATGCGACACCTGAGAGGAGAAAGTGGTCTAGAAGAACTACCTGAAGGATTCCAAGCAATGCCATCTTCAAGTGAATTAGAGAGAGATGGAAATAATCTGAAACTTTCAATGATTGTCGATTTAGGAGAAGGGGGATTAGTACGGCCTTGGGCTAGCGTGAATATTGAGGGGGTTGCAAAAATAAATCCAGCCCCAGAAGGATTAGGGCCAAATTGGAAGAAAATCCATGATGGGCTTGCCAACCTCATGCTAACTGCTTTGGAGACACTTCCGCGACAACTGCTACAAGTCTCTGGTCTACAAACCGGTTATAGCAATGTTTCAGTCCAAGATGGCTGGATTACTCAAGACTTGGATGAATGATGACTTCTGATGTTATCTTACAATCGTCTCTTAGGCTGTTTGAAACACTACAGTATTTCTCATGGGATTTCTGTACTACTCTCTCAACTAATTTCTGTGGCACATCGCCCTCGACATGATACACCATATGAATAGAAGTAAAATAGCGTGGAGATTCGTCGTTCCTAGTCGATTCCATCTCAACCCACGCTTTGGAAAATTTCCGTTCTTTTAAGCCGATAACGACGTCAACAATTGAACACGCTCCGACCATTTGTAATGTCAGTTGCATTGGACTAGGTCCCTCTTCCCAGTTCATTTCAATACGCTGGCCATTGGAATTAATTCCAACCATATTTTTGCCGCCAGTCCATTCAACTCTGCCTTGCATATTCATCCCAACTCTCACTACAAGATGAAACCACCGTTAACCGCTGCGTTGATGAAGGGAGTCAAGTTGGCCCGTAACGAGCACCATGTCAGGCAGTCCAATCACAATGGAAAATGGAACCCTAGTTGTACCGAATAATCCTATTGTTCACTACATCGAAGGCGATGGTATTGGAGTGGATATTACTCCTGTAATGATTGAGGTTGTAGATGCAGCTGTTACCAAAGCGTATTCGGGCAGTCGAGCGATTACGTGGAGCGAGACACTTGCTGGTGAAAAAGCATTCAACAACATAGGTGAATGGTTGCCTGAAGCAACTCTAGATGCGATGAGGACAGGTTTGGTCTCAATTAAGGGGCCGCTAACCACACCAGTTGGCGGTGGCATTCGTTCACTGAATGTAGCTCTGCGACAGAAATTAGACTTGTTCGCATGTGTAAGACCTGTACGCTGGTATGACGGGACACCTTCTCCAGTGAAGTCTCCTGGCGATGTTGACATGATTATATTCAGAGAGAATAGCGAAGATGTCTACGCTGGAATTGAGTGGGAATCTGGATCTGCGGAAGTTGCCAAAGTTATTGATTTCTTAGTCAATGAAATGGGTGTTGACAAAATCAGATTCCCAAATACTTCAGGAATTGGAATTAAACCGATTAGCCAAGAAGGAACCGCAAGAATCGTTCGCGCTGCAATTCAATATGCCGTTGACAATGACAAAGATAGTGTCACTTTAGTCCACAAGGGTAACATCATGAAATTCACCGAGGGTGGATTCAGAGACTGGGGATACCAATTAGCAAAAGATGAATTCGGAGCAACCGAATTAGATGGAGGTCCTTGGTGTACTCTCCAGAATCCAATTACTGGCAATACAATTACTATCAAAGATGTAATCGCTGATGCTATGCTTCAACAAATTATCACTCGACCTGCAGAATATGGAGTCCTTGCAACAATGAATCTCAATGGCGACTATATTTCCGATGCCCTAGCGGCTCAGGTTGGAGGAATTGGAATAGCACCCGGTGCAAATATCAACTATGATACTGGAATCTCAATCTTCGAAGCAACTCATGGAACTGCTCCAAAATATGCTGGACAAGACAAAGTAAACCCTGGTTCTCTAATTCTGTCCGCTGAAATGATGCTGAGGCATATGGGATGGGGTGAAGCTGCAGACTTGATTGTTAGTGGAATGGAAGGAGCAATTTCTGCAAAGACCGTAACTTATGATTTTGAAAGATTGATGGATGATGCTGAATTACTATCATGTTCAGCATTTGGAAAAGCGATAATCTCTCACATGTGAGGCGGTTCCATGGCAAAGTACGATTCGCGATGGGTCTCAGTGAAATCTGGGGCGGATGTCAAATGGTGGCTTCGCATGAAAGCGAAAATAGACACCGGTGCTGCACGATGTTCAATCGATGATTCATTGGCTCGGGCTTTGCGCTTACCACTTATTGGAACTGTAAAAGTCAAGAATGCTATGGGTAAACAAATCCGACCTTTGTATGAAACCATTTTCAGAATTGGTTCAAAAAAATACACAGTACAACTATCAGGTGCTGACCGAGGAATGCTTGCTACCCCATTACTAATCGGTAAAGACTTGATTGAAATTCTAGATGCAGTTGAATCATCTTAACCAAGAATTGAGGTTTCGGCTATTTGCGATTACACCGAATCCGAATCTCTCTTCAATAGCTCTAGCAACCAGTGCAAAGTCTGAATCTCTTGTTGCAATCAGAATGCTACCAAGTTCTCCAAGTGGCCGATTTGCCATTGCTGTGCACAAACACATCAGAGTTTGATCTGCAACTTCAGGATAGATGTCCTTCTTGTCAATTATGGTGCGTAGTGGCTCTTTGTGCATTCTTTTCATAGCAGTGATTTCATCATATACTTCGCTGTGTTCGAGTAAGAATTTCTTCAAATCTGCTCGGATTTCTTCATCGTCAGCTTCGTCTTCAATGTGTAAATCCAAAGGCTTCCAAGTTGAAAATTCAGAAATAATATCCTTTGCAATAGCAACGAGAGAATCTTCATTCAGGACTTCTTCTAATTCATTTTCAGATACTAACGTATCCACAAACCTGTCACGAATTCTTTCCACATCTGTAGCAATTGAAACCAATTCGTTCTGGACAACCTTAGGTAGCCATAACTGAATGACTCCCTCTTGGGCCCGGTGCTTGAGTATACGATGGAATCTACCTCTTCCGCCAATATCCAATGCGGCCTCGGAACTGATTCCTAATTTTTCTGAGATCCTATGCTGCAATTCATCAATGAGAATATTTGTATCGACTATCACCAGCGGTGATAATGCAAGATGTCGCAAATATGCTCTCTGTTTAACAGGCAAGTTATGACGGTGTGTAGCGAATAACCTTCTTTCAGCGTCTGCGAGTCTCTTAATGTTAAGAACGCTAAACTTGCCTGAATTTTGCGCTCTCTCAAGAAGCATCAACCCTTCTAATGGCCTTTCTGAAGAAGCCTCTAACGCTATTTCATAGATTTCTTCGCCTGAAGGGTCATGCATCATTGCCTGCGCGTAGCGGTTCTCGAAAGTGTGGCGATTACGTCGACGCTCTCTTTGTAATGAGTTCAATGCAGCCTTTACCCTTCCAGAGAACGGCTCCCTTGGTAAAGGTCGTGGGTGTGAACTCGGGTAATTACGCAGCATATCTAACTCCTCTTCTGAATGCTTTACCCTCTCAACGCGCTCAACCTTTCCAAATTGGTCTTCTTGATTTACCATCTCGGTTCTCTTAACAAAATTCGTAAGCATTCTTGTCGCTTCATCGGTATTACGTTTGTTAGCAGCAATATGTGACACATTAAGGTACAATTGGAACCTCTTTGTCAATGCTGATTTCAATGCTGGTTCTTGTTCAAGCAAAGATACAGCCTCAGACCATTGTTCGGCATGTGCAAGATGAATCAAAGCTTTACGATGTAACAAAATCTTGTGCTCATAATCGAAATCGTCGTGATCTCCCGCTCTCTTGTAATCACGTGCAGCATTCAATTCGTCGTCATTGTTGACATGCATCGCGGCTCTAGCCAATGTGTGCCAAGGAGATTGCGGGTCATTTTCTTGATACCAAGAAACCAAATTTGCAAGACCGATGTCGTATTCCAAAACTAGGTGTCTTACCGCCTGCATCATCGGCATGGCTGTGACTTCTCCTGAAAGTAGACCATCGAGTAATTCAACAACTCCTTTGGATTTTCCAGTTTGTAATGACCATGAAGCGCGATTAAGTCGTAATGTATCGATTACTGCATTGAATAATCTTGATTCAACATCACTCAAATCAGCCCCACCTACACTCTTCACTAGGGTGTCGAGGACTTTGGAATCCGCTAGACCATCTCCTCCATCTTTCAGTGCCTGTTTACAATTATTGAATGCTTTAATTCCATTTTTATCGAGTGTACCAACGACCCAATCATCATTAGATTGGGCACCTCCATCAAGCATCAAAATTAAACCTCTACTCACTGCTGAAAAGGCACTAGGAACTTCTGCTTCTTCGACTGTAGAAAGAGCATTTCTTCTTGCCTTTCTAATCGTATCGAAATCCCAACCTTTTGTCCTAGCAGGTAGCAAATGAACGACCAATAGCGTAGCATATGGGTGGTCGACACATCTTTTGTCGTCTACAAACAATACTTCGGCTAGACGGGTTAAATCTAGGCCTCGGGTGAAGAGATCAATCGATGCATCAATACCTAATGATGCCTCCATATCGTGCATTCTTCGTGCAGCAGCTAAGCGGAGTGTGTCTCCAATATTTTCATCCACTACAATCTCGGAAAGCGATTCCTCAGCCAAATTATCAATTTGTGATGCTAACCAAGAAAATGCTTCTTCACCAAGTTGCTTTACGATTGGGATTAGCATTTCCATATCCGCATCGGACTCTACAGTTAATGAAGTTAACAACTCAAGTGCCTTATCAGCAGAACCTTCTCGAACCAATGCAGCCAATTTCCACCAAGTCAAAGACTCTCTCTGTTGAGGAGTAGTGACTTGATTTAAGCCATCTTGAATTTCTTCACTAGATAGTTCTGATGCTTCAGATGGCATTAATTTCCACGCCTCTTGCTTTCTTGCCAAAGATAAATCATCTTCACCAGACAATGAGCGTGACTTATTCCAATCACTGGCGTTTCCTTCTCTTAACTGAATCAAATCGGTAAATGCGTCTGCCAAATCGGAGTCTGATTTGGCTAATTCTTTCAATTGGTCCGTGGCATCATTTCCTAAATGGATATGCAACAAAACGCTGATTATCGAAGCATCTCCTTCTAGACTTTCCAAACCAGTAATATCTCGTAATCCTCTCTTTCCTTTGAGTTGTGCCTTCGCTTTTTGTAAAGCCATTTTTACTGTTGCATCCGATGAAATCGATTCGAATTTGGCTAATGATTTCACCAATGATTTTGCGTTTGATGGATCGATTCTTGCCCCATCCATTTCGAATTTGTCATCTTCTTGATGCTCAACTTCAGATTGTGGGAATGCCGCAAATTGTGCAAGAATGGGGGTGGCTTCGGCCATCTTTGACCATACAGGATGAACTCCTTTGGTCGATGCTTTTTCCCTTAACCCATCTACAATCTCATCCCAAGATTCTTCCCAATCATCAGAAAACAATGTCTTCCTAATCAGTAAGACTGCAAGCCGGAATGCTGCTGGTGAACCATCATCAATCAATACATCTTCAGCCTTAGGTAGCCATTCCATTGGCCCAGCAGATACTCTAGAATTCCTTCTATTTCGAGAAACTCTTCTATTTCTCATCATCGCAGTTGGAGAGCCAGTCTCTTCTTCATCGGGAATTTGCACTTCATTCAATCCGATTAGAAGTAACGACTTCCAAGATTTGTCTAAAGCCCTCCATTCTGCGGTTTTAGCCACTTTGGACTGACGGGACCGAGGTGGAAGATTACCTTTCATTCCGGATTTGAGGCAAGTGGCTAGGTTATTCTCTTGCAACACACTCACCCCTTTGGGGTGAGGCGCTTAGTCGGACCTCTTTAGAGCCACCGGCTACCAAATCATTCCAAACAACAATGATAGGGAGGCCCCCCGATTAGAAAATAATGGCGACTACCGACACCATTATCCTATTGCTGCACCCCATTACGGCGGTAGCAATTCTCTCTTGGATGTGGTGGCAATACGGCTGGAAAAAGAAAAGTCGTGAATTAAAGGGAGTCAGTCGCCGAGAAGAATTGGAA
The DNA here is from genome assembly GCA_964516645.1 of uncultured Candidatus Poseidoniales archaeon. Classification (GTDB taxonomy): domain Archaea; phylum Thermoplasmatota; class Poseidoniia; order Poseidoniales; family Poseidoniaceae; genus MGIIa-K1. Next base: position 5,346 of record CAZEXE010000036.1, on the reverse strand, counting down.
CGTCACGAAAAAATTGGCGAGAGAATTCTGCAAGCTGCAATCGTCTCAGTTCTAATCGCATTTACGGCACGATGGTATACTGGCCTTGGATTGCTCCCTGGTAGTCTTCACGGATTTACTGGGCCAATTGGAATTACATTGCTTTGGATAACAGCCCGTTGGGGGAGAAATTCGAGAAAGGACAGGCTACAAAGAACGAAGCACGGAAGGGCTGCTGATTTACTAATCGTACTGATGATTTTTCATTCATTCCTCGGTTTCCTTTACATCTTTGAAGTCCTTTGATCCACTCAACCAAGTGGATAAAAATCTCTTGCGGCTTACACTTGAAAATTAGTATTCGAACTAATGTACAACTGCCAAGACACCACAACTAAATGCTTCACTTTAATCGCATTTTTGTGACTATTGCTGAATCTAAGGAATACCCATCTAACCGATGGTTGGTTCTCGCGGTAATGAGTCTGAGCCTTGTCATTGTAATGCTAAACAATGTGACGCTAAATGTCGCACTACCAGAATTATCCACAGATTTAGAAGCGGATAATTCTGAACTTCAATGGATAATGGATTCCTACGCACTCGTCTTTGGTGGAACCCTACTTGTAATGGGTGCGCTAGGTGATAGGTTTGGCAGGAAGGGCGCTCTTCAAATTGGCCTAATTATTGTCGGTGCTGCTTCTGCTTGGACTGCGTTATATGCTGAAACATCAAATCACGTTATTTTAGCAAGGGCGGTTATGGGTCTTGGTGCCGCATTGGTTATGCCTTCAACTCTATCTGTTGTTCTAGTTGTTTTCCCTCCGAATGAACGGGGCAAAGCGATTGGAATTTGGGCCGCTATGGCAGGGGTTGGAGCGCCAATTGGTTTGATTGTTGGAGGTTGGGCTGTTGAGAATTATAATTGGGAAATGGTGTTTTTGATTAATGTCCCTGTCATCATCTTCGCGCTAATCGCTGGAGCAATAATCGTTCCTAGGTCAAAGGACAAACATGAGCGCCCGCTTGACCTAGTGGGTGCAATTCTCTCAGTCATATCACTAGCATCTCTGCTATACGGAATCATCGAAGGTCCAACTCTTGGATGGTTGGATATTGAAGTCCTAGGTTCATTTGCTATTGCAATAATTACCGGTATAGCCTTTGTAATGTGGCAAAACAAAACGGAATACCCATTATTACCTCTAGAGTTCTTCAAAAATCAAAAATTCACATTAGGACTTGTTGCAATTGCACTTGCATTCTTTGTCATGTTCTCGTTCATGTTCATGCAAATGCTCCATTTCCAATTGGTTAGAGGGCATTCAGCTCTTTCAGCAGCAATCAGATTCTTCCCCCTGCCGATTGCGTTAATGCCGGCTGCTGCAAATAGCGACAAATTGGTTGCCAAATTTGGCAGACCAAATGTCATTACTACAGGATTAATTTTAGTGGCTATGGGTCTATTTTTGTTCACTTTAGTTGAAGTAGAAACTAGTTATTGGCAAATCGCTGCAACCTTCGCATTACTCGGCATGGGCATGGGGCTAACCATGGCTCCTTCAACCACTGCAGTTATGGATGCAATTCCTGAATCTAAAGCAGGAGTTGGCAGTGCAACAAACGATGCTAGCAGAGAAATTGGTGGCGCTTTAGGAATCGCTATTGGTGGAAGTGTATTGAATGAAATCTATCAAAACACGATTGCTATTCCCAACTCTGCAATGGGTAATTCTGGGTTGATTGAAAGTTCATTCCCTGCTGCAATAAAGATTGGATCACAAATGCTTGCTAGTGGAAATATGGAGGGTGCAGATTTGATTGCGAGTGCTAAAGAAGCATTCATTGAAGGCATGATTGGTGCTTGTATTGTGGCGGGTTGCGTAGCACTTGTTGCAGCATTTCTCGTCAAATGGAAAATGCCAGAAGATGACCCGCCTTCTGAAGAAGAGTGATTAGCGTAGCATCTTGTTTTCACGATTAGTCCACAATTCTAACCATTTTTGCAAATTATAATCCTTATCTGAATCAATAAGAAGTCGATTGCTTCCATCTGCGGGCTGAATGCGGCAACCACAAGCATTTGCATGCCCGCCTCCAGTTTCATCAAGGAGGGTTGCAAGCAAAGATAAATCGTATGGATTATCTTCACCCCTGAATGAATTTGCATAGAATGAAGCGCCTAATGCTGGCCGTTTTGGATTCTCAATGCTGCCATCCATATATCCGTGGATTACACAACATGCTATGGCTTCATGTCCTGCTAGGGCTGTCACCAAATATCCATTACTTCTAACCCCAGTTTCACTCAAATCACAAATTGCTAATTTGTCAATAATTCGTGTGTTCTGCTCGACTACTTCTGCTTGCATTTCTCTTTTTTTACTAAGTTCGTCCAAACGCGATTTATGACTATGCAGAATTTCGGTTAATGAAAGGCCTGAGGCAAATTGATTGAGAACTATTTGCATATGTTCAGGGTCGGAGAGAGATAGTGAACGGGATAGGCGAATAATCGGTCCATCTTCCATGAAATCCGCAAGAGAAATTCCTCCTGAATCCAAGGCATCAACAATCGGCATTACTTCTTCAAGATGAGATAAATCCAATTCCTCTTTCATCAAGTCATATGCCGCTCTAGCGGCTGAAGGCGTGTCTCTCCAATGACATATCCCTCCTGCTTGCTCGAATACTGTTTGTTGTTCAGGGGTTGGACGATTGGTTAGATGGTGATCAAGGTACAGTCCACAATTCTCATGGAATGGTAAATCACAAATTGCGGTTCCTCTGTCGATTAAATGGTCTATACTACCTGCTCGAAGTAATGCTGGATGAGCAAAATGGACCTCAATTTCAGGCTTGCTTGCCTTCAATACCGCTGCTGCCATCAACCCATCTAGGTCAGAATCTGCAACAACTCTGACTATCCCATCTAGTAGTGACATAACATTTGGCGAGAGCGCCCATTTCTTGAATGTATAGGGTTCAACATAAGCGATGAGGCTATGAATAGGGAATTATGCCGCACAATCATGGAGACCTCTTGTGGCGTAGTTTTGGTGAACTTCGGCTCCATTCTACTCCTTCAATATCCGCAAGGACACTGGGATTTCCCTAAAGGTCACGTCGAGGAAGGAGATAGTGACAAGATGGCTACAGCAACAAGAGAACTTGCTGAAGAAACCGGAATTACAGACATTGAATTCGTTGAAGATTTTGAATTCAGAACCGCCTATGATTTCCGACACAAAGGCAAGCGAATCGATAAGCAGGTGTTTTGGTACATCGCAGAAACCGAGACTATGGCAGTAAAGATTAGCCACGAACACCAGGAGCACCTATGGCTTGAATGGGAGAGTGCCATGATGCAATTAACCCATAAAGAAAGCAAAGGTGTTCTTACTGCAGCTCATGCCCATATGAAATCCATTGGCAAAGATTGAGCCCGCTCTACATCCATCTGTTAGATAGTAGTGGATACATTATTTCATTCGAAATGAGTGTAACTTATCATAGAAAATCTTGCATTCATCATAGTACACTTGATGTTCCGGAGTTAGTTCTCCAATTCGGGGCCTGTATTGTGCGAAACCGGTTGATTCCCATACTGCATCATACCAATATTCAGCCCACACTCCATCACATTCTCTTGGTCCCGCCTGCCAAGAAAGCATTGACTTGTCAAATGGGATTTCCAACACATCACACAATTTTGAAAGCATTTTCTCCGGGTTCTTCAGAATGTCTCTAGAGTCTACAATTGTTGGGATCTCACCTGTTGTTTCAAGCAGATGGTTGAAAAGACGATATTGCTGAGGGAGCCCTGTTGACATGACGTCAATTTGATCTGTCTTCTTGGACATCGAAAGTAGTACTTCCCTAGGGTCGCGAATGAGAAGACAATTCGTAAATTTCGAAACCCATTCAAGACCCATGTGGGGCAGTAGGTGGTGTGTCATGTGCTTTTGATACCATATCTCAGCCCCATTCGGAATGTCTCCACAAATGAAATCCACTACCTTTTCCCAATCAGTCTCACCACTATCCACTACCTTTTGCGCCCCAGGGTGGGTAACTCCAGTTCTAGCCAGATAGTGAGCATACAATGGTTCATCACTGCAATAAGAATCCGGTCGATTATCAAATGAATACATCATCGCAGTGGAGATGTTACGTGGCCCAGACCACATTGCAATCTTAGTTTCAGACATGACATTCCCTACTGATTAATTCTAGATACAATTTTTGCAATCGCTCAACAATTGGGCCTCTTGTTCCATCTCCCATTGGTCGCCCATCAAATTCGATAACAGGCGTCAAACCAGCAAATGTTCCAGTAACGAATGCTTCATCTGCATGAATCACATCAGTTGGCATGAAATTCTTCTCGAAACATGGAATCCCATTGCTGTGACAGATATCTATTATCTTCTGCCGAGTGATACCTTCAAGACAAAATTCGCCAGTTGAAGTCCAAACTTCTCCATCCTTGACCATAAAGAAATGAGTTGAGTTGCAAGTGCTGACAAATCCATTCGGATCCAACATCAAACCTTCCTCTCCCCCCTTGCTGGCTGCATCAATACAAGCTGCAATGCAATTGTGTTTAGATAAACTATTGATTCGTGGGTCCTGAACATTATGTGGTCCCCTAATCACATCTACAGTAACTAAAGAGATGCCATTGATACTACGTTCAATATTGGCTTTTTTGTATTCTGGAATGATTACCATTGTGGGGGCACTGGAAATGACCCAAGGCGCTTGGTAAGGCGTGGGTTTCAACCCCCGTGTGATAATCAGACGAATGTGAACTTGGTCATGCATATCATTGGCCGTAATTACCTTTTGAATCTCTGAAATTATCTCTTCGCGCTTGTAAGGAATCTCAAGTGAAATTACAGCAGCGCCACGAAATAGGCGGTCAATATGATCATCTATGAACACCAATACATCTTCGTGTAGTCGAAAGGCTTCCCATACGCCATCCCCTAGAAGGAATCCTGCATCAAGCACCGACACCTTCGCATCTGGGCGACGAAACAATTCTCCATTAATCGAGATCCAGACATTCTCATTGCGCGAATCTTGCTGATACTCGTGCGTCCCCATTGAATCCCCATAGAGACATCAGTATTGAAAGCAATCCATAACGCCAATCGCTAATCACTGCGCAATATTCAGAATTCTCTCTACATATTCGTGTTTCAAAGGGGGGCCCTATGTATCGTATACGATAGCATGGGTACCCATGCGAATGCCCTCGTTTGAGAGGGGGGCCCTTTCGAAAGCCGATTTTTATTTTTTAATTTCCTTAAGTCCTGATACAATAGTCTGCTCAACCAATTCGGCTGCCGGATTGATAAA
>CAZEXE010000035.1:9170-16565 GCA_964516645.1 uncultured Candidatus Poseidoniales archaeon | reverse complement strand
TTGCTCCTGTCCTCGTGCTGCTTTTGTTACTGTCTTCAGGCCTACCTGTTGTAGAGTTCGAAACACTTGCAGAAGAGGCAGAAGTCAAACAGACTCCAGCGAACTTAGAGACATACAATTTGTACTTGGATGAAGAAGGCGATTCTGGAGGGGATGGTGCGATTACAACCATGGAGCCAGAAGGCGCACACAAGGAAGCAAGCATCCTTTCGGGAGTGGATTTCCGCTCAGATGATTTGATTAGTGATCTTACCGTTTACGGGCAAGGAAGCGCGACAGAAATCCATCTCTACATTTACTTGCAATTCAAGGGTCAAGAACAGTCCACAGCTGATTTGACATTTACTCTTAATGCAGTAGGTGGCCCAACATATACCGAAACGATGACGCTTGATGACCCATGTAATAGTGGCATTTTCAACAGCGATTGCTCGTGGACTCTGAATGAAATCTTCTTCGATGTACCTGAAGAAGGATTCACAATCGATAAAGGAGCACAACTTCGCCTGCAAATCGATGGTTCTGCATCATGTGAAGGACAAGGCGGAATTGGCCAATCTGGCGAATGTGAAGTTTTGGTGGCTTATGGAGATGTAGAGCAGACCAATGGATTCTCTCGTCTTTCTCTCAAGGCAAATGCGCTTGCAGATTCGAGCGTAAAGATTCATGCTCCAGGTGGAATTTGGTCCGATGCTGAGCAATTAGAGTGGTCTCCAAACCATCGTCCTGAATTTAGAACAATCCAGTTTTCAGTTGATGTAAGAGATGCATTTGGCCGAGATGATATCAACTCTGTAAATCTCGTTCTTTCAACACCTTCTGGAACCAGCTCGGTATTTGACAAAGAGTTTGAAGATGATGATCTAAGATTGGATAATAATGGCTTAGTTGGTAATTATACTTGGACTTATGATGCTGGAATAGCCGCAGGCCACTACAATTTATCACTAGAAATCACGGATGTACAGGGACACGTGGTAGTTTATCGCCATATAGGAATCGACTTCATGGAATATGGAATGTACCTTTCTTTACCGGTTGACCAGTCGGATAGCGTTCTTATTGCACCAGGCCAAGTTAGCAGCGTCGAATTCATGGTTGAGCATACGGGTTCTGCAGGAATTCAAATGGATGTAGAATTCGAGTTATTCACTTCTCTACCAGCGTCTTGGTCAGATCCAATTTGGGACCAACCTGCGGGTTATTCACTTGCAGGGGGCGGCTCATTCAAGATAGCAACTCTATCCATAGAGGCTCCGGATGGAGATTTGTCGACTGCCCCCGATAGAATCGAAGTATGGGCAAGAGGATTCGTTGAGAATGAAGATAATATCCGCGAAGAGGTTGTAATCGAGAAGCTAGTTCTTGATGTTGAGGAAGTAGGTGTTTATGCTCCTCCGCGGCTCGATGTTTACGAAGATGAAGAACATCAGATTCAGATTGCAGACTCAAACCGTCCAGAAGCGTTTGATGAAACACTTTCTCATTATATCGATTCAGATATGGCGCAATCTGGTGAACCGTTCTACATCGACTTGTTCAATGCTGGATTCGATACCGATACTTACAGGTTAAAGGTTGATGAAACACCAAGTTCTAGTTGGTCTTACACCTTCTTTGATAACGATACAGGTTCCGAACTAACTACAGAAGGACCTTATGCGATTACACCTGATATTGGGTCACACGAAACATTACCTTTGATGTTGAAGATTTATCCACCAACAAACAGAGAAGATGTAGATATTGGATTATTCACAATCATTTGTTACAGTGCAGGTGATGATCAGTTGAGTTCATCAGTTTCATTCACTGTTCACAGAACATTTGGAATTCTTGCAGAAGTGATTTCGGACTCTGATGGTCAAGAAATCGGTAGTGTTGGCCCTGTAGACCCTGGGTCTACCGTAAGTTTCGATGTTCGAATCACCGATAGCACCGACGAAGTTGGTGAAAACACATGGAGAATCATCTCACCAGGTAAATTGGATAAGAACACCGATGAAGAAACTGGTAATCCTTCCTATGGCACATGGGATTACTCTGTGACTGATGATAGTGGTCAAGATATTGTTGCTATCCAATTGACATCAGGTTCATCAGGCGATATTGAGGTTGAGATTGATATGCGCGACCAAGTTCTTGCTGGAAACCACACTTTGTATCTCCGTGTCACAGAAGAGGTTTCTGAAGGGGACCCAAGATACTTCGACCTACCTCTTGAGATACAGGTCAAGGAAGAAGTACTACCGGGAAGAATCTTCGTTGAAAGAGTCACAGAACTCACACCTTTCCTGCCAAGTGATGAGCAGAGTTACGAGTTCAGAGTAGAAAATTCAAACAATGTTGTTTTGGATGTGATCATTTCAGCCCAATCTCTGCCTTCTGGTTGGTCAGCAGGATTCACCACAAGTGGCTCTACTCAACAAGGTAATACTATTCTGTTAGAAATCGATCCATTCGCAACCAGCGAATTCACAATGATTTTGACTGCACCGGATGACGTTGTAGCAGGTAAGGATGCGATAGTCGTACTATCAGTAGAACCTGTAGATAGTGAGATTAGCACAGCTCAATTAAAACAAACTCCGCAGTTTAAATTCACTACAACTTGTGAGGGGCTTGATTGTGTTGTAAATGCAGCACTAGATTTCGAAAACCCACAAACTATTGGCTTGTATGTTGGCATTTTGCTAGTTGTTTTCTTGGCAGTTTATAGAAGAGGCCAAACCTCTGCAAGAGAGGTAGCATTGGTCGAAGAAGAAGACATGACCTACAAGTCGATGGAAGATGAATTCAAGGACATCCCTGAAGTCGTAACGAGCGATGAAGATTTGGATGATGATTTGGAATTGTTAGAGGATTTGGAAGACCTCTGAATTTTGTAAAACACGCGTTTTTCTCCCCGTAGGGGAGATTTTGGAAACAAATTATGTATGAACATTGTTCCATTTCCCTTAATAGCCTTTGATGAAACCGTTACTCTGGTGTTAGCCGTGCGTATGTCCTCCATCCAATCTCCAGCGCGACCAAAATTGCTCAGAGAAATAGACAATCAAAAGGTCAAGTCCTTAGGACTTGCATTGTTGATGTTGTTCTCTACAATCGCCTCGATTGAGTTCGTTTCTTTTGCTGCTTTAGCTTCAACAGACCAGGATGGAGATGGTCTGACATATGGGCTTGAGTACCTCATTAACACTCAACCAAATGATTGGGATTCCGATAACGATCAACTCCCTGATGGATGGGAATGGCAGTACGGATTGGACCCACTTTCAGATCAGAATAATGATGGTGCAATCGGAGACCCTGACGGTGACGGGTTCTCAAATTTACAGGAATATAACTATGGTCAACCATCAAATTGGGACCTTACTTCAACCACATCGGTGCTAGATAACGGAGTTTGGTGGAATGGCACTGTCCCTGTCAATAATTGGGATGAAGAAAATGCAATGCAATACAACCAGTTGGGTTGTGGAGATGCAGGCTCTGATGGAACCGGAAGTGTGATTCTTTGTGATGAAGACCCCGTTGGAAATATTTGTACTGATGGATTTGACAACGACAAAGACGGCATGGTTGATTCTAATGACAATGATTTCGACGGTGATGCAGATTGTGCAACCAACGATGATGATGGCGATGGAGTGATCGATGAAGACCCGAATGGTTGGGATACTGATGGCGATGGAATGCCAGATGGCTGGGAAGCATCAAATGGATTGAATGCAACATCAGCCTCGAATGCTGATGGAGCAAATGGTGACCCCGACGGTGATGGGCTAATCAACATCTATGAGTATGTTAATCCGTCTTGGACAACAACTTGTGGAGGTCAGCCTTGTTACAGACCAGGGCCTAGTGGTTCTTTCACAGAAACAACAACTCCATGTTCTCCTCACTTGGGAATTGGACCTGGTGGTTGTGTCACACTTACTGCTGAAACAGACGGCATTACCACTACGAATCCACTGGACTCAGATACTGATAACGACGGATTAAACGACTCCTATGAAGCGCTAACATTGCTTACCGATCCAACAAATGTAGATACCGATGGAGACGGAATCAATGATGGAATCGAGATTAATGGACAATATGGTAATCCGCCATTAGCCAGTGACCCACGAAACAATAACACAGATGGAGATGCATTTGATGATGGTGACGAGGATCTTAACGGAAATGGTGTGGTTGATGCAAATGAAACAGACCCCACTCGTAGGGAAGATTCTGGTGACTTCGATAATGATGGCCTAGAAAATTGGCAAGAGAACCTTTCTTGCACACTTTGGAATGTTGCAGATACCGATTTTGGTGGCATAAATGATGGTGATGAATCAAATGTCACGCATGGGACAGACCCTTGTGATTCATTGATAAATTTCGCAACGACAGTGGTTTCATACAATTCTGGCTCAAGCCAATTGACGGTTAGTGATGGCTCAGGCTTCAGACCTGCTGGTGGTATTGCCTACTACAATGATTCAGGGACGTATACCCAATTCATGTATGCCGGTGAAATCAATGGAGTGTTGCAAGGAGTGTTTGTTTCACCTCCTTCGGTAACTGCGACTATAGATAGCAGAAACAACTCTTGGTGTCACGACCTTTTAGGTGGTTCATTCCCGAGTTATTGTGATGATGATTATTCAGATTCTGATGGAGATGGCTTAGCAGATTGGGAAGAGACATTGGGTGTTTACGGATACTTCTCAAATCCTACATTGGCAGATTCTGATGGAGACGGAGTAAGCGATTTGGATGAGGTTTTAGTTGGAACCGATCCTATGGAACCGTGTCACAATATGTTAGATGAGGATGGTGATGGATTGAACAACTATTTCGAAAGAACGACAGGTTGTGACAATTCGTGGATTGGAATTACCAATGGTAGCCAAGATATTTGGGTAACTGATGAAAACAATAGCGACACCGATTCGGGTGGAGTAAACGACAAGCAAGAATATTTTGATTCAACCAATCCAGAAAGTAATCCAACCGACGACATATTCCCTGACGATTTTGACGGGGATAGAATTCCTGATGCTGTTGAAAACCAAACTGGAACCGACTGGAGAAACCCAGATACCGATGGTGGAGGAATGATGGATGGTGATGAATGCCCGCAACAATTCTGGTTTACGAATTGTCAAGGTTCACCGTTCGACCCTTGGGATCCAACTGACGATGTTATTCAGAATGACATCGTCTTTTGGGCTAACAACACCAGTGGAATAGTCGATTTGAACAGAGTCCACCGCTGGAGACTCAACACCTATGATTTCTACACAGGTGCTGCATACGGATTGGAAACGGACTCCCACCCAGCAGCCGATATTACCATACCGTACACAAATTCTTCCCATTTGGCATCTTCTAGTTATGCAAATGATACTGTTGCATGGAATCTCGCATTCCCTAATCCGATGATGTCTGGTATGATTCCTATGCCGGCATATCAGTTCAACATTACATTCTATTCTGATGCTTCATTGGCAATGACACGAACGAATGATACACATACCTATGAGATTTCCACAGGAATCTTAGACGCTGTTTGGGTAGAGGAACATGAGTATTGGTTTGATTGGCAAAATATTGCTGCAAACACAATTGCAGGAACCAATTCATCCTATGAGATGATTGTTCCCGATGTCTTCACCAATACTTCACTACCTGAGTCTTTTGTTTTGAATGTTACAAATGAGGTAATCAGTGATGCTGGTGCTACTGATGCATATTCTAAGGCTGTTGCAATTGCAACTTTCCTGCGTGATGGAAATGCAACATTTGATTTCAAGCGTAACTACAACGGTAGTGGGGCTGCTCCTGAAGCAGATATCACATTTGAACTTCTGAATCGTGCGCAAGAGGGAACCTGTTCTGAATTCACAACAGTCTTCGTCACAATGGCAAGGTTAGCAGGCCTTCCTGCAAGATTTGTTACCGGATATACTGGTGGTACATGGACTGGAAATGGATACGGTGTTTATGGAGGAAATCTAGCTCAATCGGGCGAGGTTCGTCTTGAGATGAGCCCTGGAAGCGGTGGCGATGATCTTGGATGGATTCCGTTCGACCCATGCCCAGACCCAGAGGAAATCGAAGTTGTCAACCTAACTTGGTCGCCTTCTACCTATGACAGAGATGGAATGACTGAAGTCAATGTTTCTGGCACATTACAGTATGTTGATAATGCAACTGCGATTCCTGATGTCACATTAAGAGGCTATGTAGTCAGCGTTTCAGATATAGTAAATGTTCCTGGATCAGCAGCTTTGCCAGATAATTTGTTTGGAACGATTGCCACCGATGCAAATGGTAATTTCACTATCAACGGTTCAATGGAATATCCAGCAGCACCTGGATTTGCAAGTATAGTGATTGAAACAATGCAAACTGGATATGTTTCTCATGACGGACTTGACATGGGTGTTTTCATCAATATGACAGATGATTCAATTTTATCACATAGTGAACCCGGTCCGGTTGACCAACCTGTACTTGGTGCTGGTGCAACAACCGTTCTTTCCGGACAATTATTGTTTGAAAACAACTTGACTAGCGGGGCTGAAGACTTAGGCGCTCTCGAAGTTTGGTTAGAATTCACATCTTCTGTAGATGGAGTTACCAACCTAAGTGGATTGGTTGGGCCAAGCGGTGTTTGGACAATCAATGTAACATTGGATGAATTGGAGACAAAGACAAATATTTCTGCAACCTTAGGATTTAGCGGTTGGCAGGATACATCGCAAAGTGTTGGTGGCCCTCAATTCCATTTGAGACCAACCACTCATTCGATTACTATGGATATTCGAGATGCACCTAATTTGACTGCTGTAATCGAGGGTCTTGGTTCGAATAATTCTATTCTTCAAATTGATGAAATCGTTTACATCAATGGTTCTGCAATGTCATTCGGTGCAACACCTGCCGCATTGGCAGGAAATCTTTCATTCGGAATGAGAGAATTGAATGGCGGAGGTACATTCGTCGAATTGTTCAACCAATCTGTTAACGGTGCTTTCGCAATAACTCATCTTCTCGACTTCAATAATACTACTGTTAAGGCCGGTGAAGTGGAACTGGAGTTGGTATTCTATCCAGATAATTTAGAGGCTACAGATACTCTGAATACTTCAGGAACTCCATGGTGGTTGCAAGGAATATTGTTCTTTGAATTACAAGCGCTTCCACAACTACGTGGTCAAGAGGTTGGTATTATTGTTCAGGTTTTTGACCATTTAGGTGGACAATTTGAATTGAATCTAACAGGAACATTCACCTTTGACTTCGATGGCTCTACGGTAAACACAACAAGCGATCCAGATTCGAGCACTATGTCTCCAACATTTTCTACCAATGCAAACTTGGTAGCGGGAGATTATG